>NZ_JAQMSY010000227.1:0-18891 GCF_028329095.1 Microcystis sp. CS-574 | reverse complement strand
GATCAAGGGTTGCGCTTGCTTTGGTTTAACCTGAGCGACTTAGTTTTTGCTGCGCTTTTTTTCTGGCTTGAGATTTTAGGTTCGACAGCAACTCCTTGATTGTTTTTTGAGTTACCCCTTGACAATCAAGACAGTCGCTACGTTAGTTTCCTTACGTCTATTGTCTTTCCTATTCTGATCTGACAACGCCAAAAAAATTGATTGCCCTATCCCGCATATTCTCAAAAAAGCAACCGATGAATTAGGTAGAAGCTCAAATCACCCTCACCGAGGAACTACCCATGAAATCCTTCGCCCTTCTCACCACCGTCAGCCTAATCGGCCTCTCCACCCTCGCCACTGTTCGCCCCGTTATGGCCCTAGAAAGCCGACAACCAGCCGAAACCCTGATCACTCAAGCGAACTACAAAGAAGCGATCGCCTACTTTAACCGGGGAATTAACTACATCCAACAGGAAAAATATGATCTCGCCCTCGCTCAATTCACCAGAGTGATCGAACTCGATCCGAACTATACCGAAGCTTACCTCAGTCGGGGCATGATTTACACGATTCGCGAACAATGGCGGCCGGCGTTTCAAGACCTGAACACCGCGATCCGACTAAACCCCCGCGCTGCCTACGCTTACCATTTCCGCGGTATCGTCCATCTCGCATTTAACCAGAGACAAAATGCGATCGCCGATCTAACAACGGCCGCCGAATTATTTCGCCAGCAGGGAAACACAGAAATGTACAACAGCGCCATAGAAGCACTACGGCAGATAGGTGCGTAAGTTGCAAGGGAGAGCGATCGCTCTCCCCCTCTAAACTTTTGTGAAAAAAGCAACCTGAGGACTTAAAACTTAATCGCATAATTGGAAAAAAACCAACGATAACATCCTTGCAAGTATCCCTCGACTAAAGAGGAGCCAACCCGATGAAACCAATTACTTTCACCCTATCGGTGCTACTGGCCACCACTGGCCTACTCGTTCAACCCGGAGGCTTCCTGATGGAAAACATTCCACCCATCCTCGCGCAGGAGCAGACCGCTTCTAGAGTCTATCAGAAAGCCAGCCCCGCCGTCGTCACCGTCAAAAATGGCAGCGGCCACGGTAGCGGCTTTCTCGTCAGTCCCGACGGTATCATTATTACCAACGCCCACGTTGTTGCGGACGGACCCCGGGTGGTGACGGTGAAATTTTCCAACGGACAGCAGGCCTCGGCAGACGTGATCGGCTTCGCTAAAAATGGCGTGGATTTAGCCGTCCTGCGGATCTATAACCGCCAAAACCTGCCCTATCTTCCCCTTGCTCGTCCGAACTCCGCCAAAGTCGGCGAAAGCGTTTTCGCCATCGGCACACCTTTAAACGAGGACTATCAAAACACCCTCACCCAGGGCATTATCAGCCGTCTCGACCCCGAAAAAGGCATTGTGCAACACAACGCTAATATCAACAAAGGCAATTCCGGCGGGCCGCTTTTGAATTCACGGGGGGAAGTGGTCGGGGTTAACGTCGCAGGCGATATCGGGAGTTACGTTTACGACGGTGCGGGAAACCCGATCGGCCTTACCCAGAGCGGCATTAATTTCGCCGTTTCCCTCGATCGCCTGCAAGCTTTCCTCACCGCAGTTAAAACAGGCGATGTCTCCACCGTCTCAACATTAGGACAGGACGATCGGATACAGTTACTCGCCCTCCCTCTTAACGGTCAGACCGTTCAAGGCAACTTGACCAAAGACCAAAACCAACAATATTACGGGTTCGAGGGTCGTGCCGGACAGAAAATCGTTCTGGATATGAACAGCAACGAGATCGCTCCCTATCTTGTCCTCTATCGCGTTCTCCAATCTTCCGAGGGGACAAAATACCCAGAGGTCGCCCGTAGTGACCAGCGCGTCGATCGCGCCCCCGGGGATTTTAACGCTCGACTTGTAACCGAATTACCCGCCGATGGAGTTTATATCCTAGTGGCCACCTCTCGCGAAGGGGGTGAATCGGGTCGCTACACCCTCAACGCCGCCGCTAACCCTTAAATAATCCCATTTTGACCCTAATCACGATTCTAATCCCTATTTTCTGAGGAACTATCCCTATGAACTCTAGATATATTTCCCACCGTCTCGCTTGCGTCGGCCTCCTCGCCACTGTTCTCCTCGGTGGTATCGCCCCCGGTTTCAGCCAATCGACCACCCCGAATCGCGTCACCTTCTTCTGTAAAGAGGTGTTCGATCGCGCATCGGGAGGAAAAATCCCCGCCACCCTGGCTTGGATTCCCCAAAGAAGCGGCAATGTGCGGATTATCGGCTGGAAATCGGAATATTTCTCCAAACGTTCCCCGGTTCGTTGCGAGGAAGTCACGCAAAAATTCCAGGAAGCCTATAATCAAGGGCGTTTTAACTACCTTACCACCGGCCGGGCGAAGGGATACCCGATCATCTGCAGCGTTTCACGATCCGGCGATCCCTGCGATGGTAATAGCCAACTTTTTACCCTTAAACCCCACGATAATCCAGATTTAGTCTTGCAACAACTCATGGACATCCTAGAGGGAAAAAGCTCGGATATGCTCCTCCAGAATTCCGGAGATAAAACCTATATCTCGATGACGGAGTTTTTCGCCAAAGCACCACTCGCCGATCGCGACGCACCCTGTGGTACGAGATCTGCTGGCCCGCAAAATAATTGCGTTCCCACCCGCTAGAATTTTCGCTGTTTTACCCCGAATTTCCCCATAATAACCATGTTGAAACCCTTTCCCCTACTCCTAAGCCTCCTACTTCTGCCCGTCGTACCGGTTAAAGCGATATCCCCTTTCTCTGCTCCGGCGATCGTGGCGGAAGACAGCCCAAACGCGCAGATCGAGCGATCGATCCGTCAAGTCACTGTTAAGATTACTAGCGAGATAAATCGGGGATCGGGAATCATTATCGGGAAAAAAGGCAGTATATACCTCGTTTTGACCAACGCTCACGTTACCCGCGGCGCGACCACCCTACAGATCCAAACCCACGACGGCCAAACCCGCACAGCCTCGATCGCGCCGAATTCCCTTTTAAAAGATAAGGATCTGGCCCTCGTGGAGTTTAGCGATACCAGGGATTATCCGATCGCTAAAATTCGCGCCATTTCCCCGGATGCGGAACTAGATATCACCGTAACCGGTTATTCCGCAGAAACGGGGCAGTACACCACCGATAACGGGAAAATTGAACAAACAAGCGATCGACCCCTCCTGGAAGGCTACAGCGTCGGTTATAGTGGGGAGGTCGTGCAGGGAATGAGCGGCGGTGGTATCTTTTTCGAGGATGAGTTAATCGGCATTAACGGGCGATCGGCCTATCCGATTCTCTCTAACTACATCTACGAAGACGGTACAAAACCCACAGACGCAGAAATCCAACAGATGAGAGCGGTTAACTGGGGCATTTCCATCAATACCCTATTAACCTACATCCGTCCCGAAATCCTCACCGCGTACCAATTACCCTTACCGAAAAGCTCACCGGGCATCGAAAACCCCACCTATACTGGCTATATCGCCCAATTAGAAACAAAAGCGAAGGGTTTCACCGTCCGGATCGATAGTAGCAGTAAAGCCAATGGAAGTGGCGTAATTATCGCCCGCGAAGGAAAAACCTACACTGTCCTGACTGCGGATCATGTCCTCTGTGAGAAAATCTCCGAGGAGAAAACCTGTGCCGATTACACCTATACCCTCACCACCAGCGACGGCAAAACCCTTCCCCTCGACCGAAAAACCATTATTCGACAGGAAGGGGTCGATCTGGCCATTTTTACCTTCGAGAGTAACGAGAATTATCCGGTCGCAGAAATCGCCAACTATAGCCCCAATCGGGAGAGTCCCGTTTTTGTAGCGGGATTTCCCAAAATCGGCGATAAACGAGCGGGATGGCTCTTTAGCGGCGGTGCGGTGAAAAGTCAGGAGGAAGGACTTCTCGCCACGCGACAGAGTGATTTTACGATTACCCAAAGTGGGGCATCGATCAGGGTTAGTTCCCTGAGCGGCGGTTACGATATGGTCTATACCAGTATTACCTTCGGCGGTATGAGCGGCGGTCCAGTCTTAAACGCTGCAGGACAGGTGATCGGTATTCACGGGCGCTCCGAGGGGGTTAAGGGTAAAATTCAGCTAGGTTTTAGCTTAGGGATTCCCATTAATAGTTTTATCGGTTTACAGGAAAGATTTCGAGTTAAATTATCTTCTTTCGTTACCGCTCAACCCCAGTTAACAGCACAACAACAGCAGGAGATTGATCGCACTCTTGTCAGTGTAGAAGTACCGGAAACCAACGCCTCCGCAGACATCTGGATCGAGCGGGGAAATCAACTCTGGCGCTTGAAAAAAGACGAGCGGGCCCTGCAAGCCTTCGATCGGGCGATACAATTAAACAATCCCGAATATACCTATTTAGCTTGGTACGGTAAGGCAAGGGTTTACGGGCGCAAATACAAAGCTCGAGAAGCACTCGAAGCCCTCGATCAAGCCCTCGCTACTCTACCCGCTCGCGAGAAAGGTTCGGAATTTCATGGGGAAATTTTAAATTATCAGGGTGTATTTTATGAGCAGATGAATCAATCCGAAAAAGCGATCGATAGTTTTGAACAAGCGATCAAAATCTCTCCCCAGAATCCCAACTATTACAATAGTCTATCGTCGGCACTACAAAACGTAAAACGGTACGATCGAGCCTTAGCAGCGATTAACCGCGCCATAGAAATCGCTCCTCGTTCCAGTTGGTATAGCAATCGCGGGAATATATACAGAGGTCTAAAAAAATGGGATCTCGCTTTAGCTGATTATAATCAAGCTCTGGTGTTGAATCCGAATAACCCTAGGGCTTATATAGCTCGCGCCGATGTGTACGAAGAGCGGAAAGAATGGGATTTAGCCCTGGCTGATTATAACCGAGCCATCGAGATCGATGCTAATTTCGCGCCAGCCTACCGAGACCGGGGACGTTTTTACATGGCTCGAAAACAATGGGATTTAGCCCTAGCGGATTTTAACAAAGCAATTACCATCGATCCTAACAATCCTAACTCTTATGAAATGAGAGGTATTTTTTATAATTTTCAAAGTGAAGAGGAGTTAGCGATCGCCGATCTCACAAAAGCGATCGAAATCAATCCCTATTCCGTTGTCGCCTATTTAATGCGCGGTTTCGCTTACGACAACTGGCAAAAATGGGATTTAGCCCTAGCGGATTTTAATAAAGCGCTCGAACTCGATCCGAATTCCGGCTTCGGTTATGAGAGTCGCGGGCAATTCTATACGGAGCGGCAAGAATGGGACCTAGCCCTAGCGGATTTTAATAAAGCGCTCGAACTCGATCCGAATTCCGGCGCGGGTTACGGGTTGCGGGGAACTCTTTACAGTCACCAGAAAAAGTGGGATCTCGCTCTCGCCGATTTGAACAAGGCGATCGAACTCGGTTATTTTAGTAGTTATGGCAATCGAGGAAATGTTTATTTTCAACAACAAAAGTGGGAGCTCGCCCTCGCTGATTTTAACAAGGCGATCGAACTCTCGCCATACCCCGAATTCGCTTACGGAGCTAGAGCAATTCTATACTGGGATCGAAAAGAATGGGATCTGGCCCTCACCGATTTAAGCCAAGCGATCCGAATTAATCCTTATTTCGAGTTAGCCTATCGCTATCGGGGAGATATTTATCGCGATCAAAATCAATTCGATCTCGCCCTCGCCGATTATAACAAGGCGATCAAGCTTAATAGTAACGATGCAGAACTGTATTACAACCGTGGGGAAATTTACCGACAACAGCAAAAATCGGATATCGCCTTAGCTGATTACAGTCGGGCGATCGAACTCGATCCGAAATACTGGTCGGCTTATTTACAACGTTATATTATTTATGAGCAACAAAAGAAATGGGATTTAGCGATTGCAGATATCACGAAAGTTATCGAGATCAAGCAATTTCCCGGTGCCTACTTCGTCCGCGGATCCAAGTACCTAGAATGGCAAGAATGGGATTTAGCTCTAGCGGATTTTAATAAGGCGATCGAGCTTAAGCCGGACAATGCTTCATTTTACTCTACGCGAGGAATCCTTTACTATCAAACTCAAAAATGGGATTTAGCTCTAGCGGATTTTAATCGGGCGATCGCTCTCGATCCCAATCGCAAGGACTCTTATAGTTTCCGGGGAGACATTTACAAAAGAGAGAAACGCTATAGCGAGGCATTACAAGACTATCAAAAACTTCTTGAACTGGACGAAAAAAATCTAATTGCGATTACCAATATTGGCTTAATTCATTACGAACAAGGCGATCTAAACTTGGCTAGTAGCCAATTTCAAAAAAGTCTCGAAATTAACCCCCAATCTGCCGAAAATCAACTGGCTCTCGCTGTTACCCTCTACCGTCAAGGCAATACGGAGAAAGCGATCAAACTTGCTAAAAGTGCGCTTAAAATCGACCCTGAATTTTCTCAGGTTGAAACCCTGCAAAAAAATCTCTGGGGTGATAAAATCATCGCCGATGCTCGAAAACTGTTCTCGCAACTGTAGTAGTTCGTAGTAGTTCGTAGGTTGGGTTGAGCGAATAAATATGTTAAAGAAAACCTCTCAATTCTCAAGGAAAGCGAAACCCAACACCCAACACCTAAATCTGTCTGAATCTTTTTGTTGGGTTTACTTGGTTCAACCCAACCGACGATAATTCTATTCCTGTTAATAAAGGAGCAGAAGTCAAAATTATTCGTTATGTGGCTTAAAAATTAGCAGCCCATTTAAAAATCTTAACGGAGGAAAATTAATGATTAACTTAGAACAAATCCAAGAAGATATTAACCAATTACCTGAAGAAGCACAAAACTTACTGATTGATTTTATTGAGTTATTAAAAAAACGCTATTCCTTGGCAAAAAAGCCAGAGATTGCATCAAAAATAAACCCTGAAGCTCAAAGTACCCTAGACATTTTAAAAGAATCTGGATTAATCGGTTGTATTAGTGCAGAATCCGACCTTTCTACTAATTATAAATCTGTTCTCAAAGAAGGATTAAAAGCTAAATATGATCATCGTTGATACTGGATTCTGGGTGGCTTTATTCAACAATAAAGATCAATATCATCTAATAGCACAGCAAACCTTAGCACAGTATTCTTCTCAACCACTAATTACAACTTGGTGTGTTTTAACAGAAAGTTGTCATCTTCTTTTACAACGTTCTCCAAATCTCTATACAGGAGTTGAAAAACAAATAAAATTAATGAACGTATTTGAGAGACATCCCCAAAAATTTCTATTATTTCACCTTGAAAATACTCATCTAGAAAGAATTCAAGACCTTATGAAACAATATCAAAGTCTGCCAATGGACTTAGCCGATGCCTCTCTAGTTATCTTAGCAGAAGAGTTAGGAAATGGACGTATCTTATCAATTGATAATCGAGATTTTAATACCTATCGCTGGAAAAATAAAAAACCCTTTATTAATCTTTTCCCAAATTTCTAGTTAATCAGTAGTTCGTAGGTTGGGTTGAGCGAATAAATATGTTAAAGAAAACCTCTAAATTCTCAGGAAAAGCGAAACCCAACAGCCAACATCTAAATCTGTCTGAATCTTTTTGTTGGGTTTCCTTGGGTCTATGGTTGGGTTTCCTTAGGTCAATCCAACCTACTTTAGTTTCCTTGGGTCAATCCAATCGACGATAATTGCTATGATTACTATAGTCCGTAGTCGTGGTCTTTGGTTATTTTCCATATTATGCTCGCTTCTACTCAGGAACTCCTCGAAACCGCTCGCAAAAATATCTATGCGATCGGAGCTTTTAATGTTTATAACCTAGAAGGGGTCAAAGCGGTGATTAGTGCCGCCGAGGATTGCCGTAGTCCCGCTATGTTGCAAATTCACCCCAGTGCTTTGCGTTATGGCAGTTCTACCCTCGTCGCTCTCTGTTTAGAGGCCGCTCGCTCGGCCAAGGTTCCTATCTCAGTCCATCTTGACCATAGCACTAAAGCCAGCAACATCTACGAGGCCCTAGAAGCGGGGATGACCTCAATTATGGCCGATGGCTCTCATCTTCCCCACCAAGATAATCTCGCTTTTACCAAAGAAATGACTCGTCTCGCTCACGAATACGGGGCCGTGGTGGAGGCAGAAATCGGCCGAATTAGCGGCACAGAGGACGGGTTAACTATTGCCGAAAAAGAGGCTAAAATGACAGATCCGGAGCAAGCAGTGCAATTTGTGCAGGCGACGGGAGTGGATTCTCTGGCCGTAACTATCGGTAATGTCCATGGCGAGTACAAAAGTCCGCCCCGTCTCGATTTCGATCGCCTGGCCCAGATTCGACAACTTCTTTCTATTCCCCTAGTTTTACACGGTGCTTCTGGTTTACCCCCAGAAATGATCGGGCGATCGATCCAGTTAGGAGTCTGCAAATTTAATGTTAATACGGAAGTGCGTCAAGCTTATATGCAGTCCCTAAAACGGGAAATTTGTGGGCCAGAGGATAAGGATTTATTAGAGATCGCAGGAGAGGCAATTTCCGCAATGAAATCGGTAATTATCGACAAATTAACCCTTTTTGGTGCTGTCAATAAGGCCCACCTCCACGAAACTCCCTACGCTCAAATGTTAGCGGGACTATCAGTTATCAGTAAACAGTAATCAGTTATCAGTAGATATCTGCAATTCACTGAAAAAATACGGGTTAATCAACCAGAAAGACTTTTAGTCTTGAGATAATATTAAGTAGGTAAGTACCTAAGCAAAATTAATTACACATTTTGATAAAGCTCTTGCCTTTTGCCTTTTGCCTTTTGCCTATCTTCACTAGGAAATTTATTTTGCATGACTACTTAGGTATTAAAAACTTTCCCCTTATTAAGGGGGGATCGGCACCCCCCTTATCAAGGGGGGCAGGGGGGATCGAACCTAAAATCCATTTTTAATTTAATTATAACCAGCTACTTAGCTGGAGGTCTAGCAAGCTGAAACCTCACATCTGGTAACTGATCACTGATCACTGAGATAAAATGCCAATGAAAAAATTAATTCTAGCCACGAGTAATCCGGGTAAATTGGCAGAGATAGGGGAATACTTAACTGATATCGACCTAGAATTGCAGTTAAAACCAGATGATTTAGAGATAGAGGAAACAGGGGCGACTTTTGCCGAAAATGCCTATTTAAAAGCTGCTCAAATTGCCCTAACATTGGGAGAATGGTCGATCGCCGATGATTCGGGATTGGAAGTAACCGGGTTAGGAAATGCCCCGGGGATTTACTCGGCCCGCTATGGTAAAAATGATCGAGAAAGAATCGATCGCTTGGTCAGAGAATTAGGAGATAATCAGGATCGTTCGGCCCGTTTTGTCTGTGTAATTGCGATCGCACGTCCCGATGGTGAGATTGCCTTGAGCGCCACAGGAATCTGCACGGGAGAAATTCTCACCAGTCCTAGGGGTAAAGGTGGTTTTGGTTACGATCCGATTTTTTATGTTCCCGAATACGCTTTAACCTTTGCGGAAATGTCTCCGGAATTAAAAAGAAAAATTAGCCACCGAGGACGAGCTTTTCAGCAATTGCTGCCCCATCTCAAGACTCTCGCGGGTACAAATTCATCAAGGCTCTGACTTGTTCAGCATGATAAGAGCTTCTTGTCAAGGGACTCGCAACAATTTGTAAAAATCCCAGAGATTCCCCATATTCGCGCCAAGCGTGGAACTGTTCAGGGGTGATAAATTCCTGCACACCGAGATGTTTTGGCGATGGTTGCAGATACTGCCCGATGGTGAGAATATCACAATCAACGGCCCGTAAATCGCCCATCACTTGCCGCACTTCCTCGTCGGTTTCCCCCAATCCCACCATAATGCCCGATTTTGTGTAGGTAGCGGGAACAATGGCGCGAGCGCGCTGCAATAATTCTAGAGAACGCTGGTAATCACCCTGGGGACGCACGCGACGATAGAGACGGGGGACAGTTTCGGTATTGTGGTTTAAAACTTCAGGTTTAGCAGCAAGAATTAAAGCTAAAGCCTGCCAATTGCCGCAAAGATCGGGAATCAGCACTTCGATGGTGGTTTTTGGAGAAATGCGGCGAATTTCCTCGATACAACGGACAAATTGACTAGCGCCTCCATCGGCCAAATCATCGCGATTGACAGAAGTGATCACTACATGATTAAGATCAAGACGTTGCACGGCTGCCGCTAGTCGCTGGGGTTCCGTGGAGTCTAAAGGTTGGGGTTTTTTCTCAAAATCTATATCACAGTAAGGACAGGCGCGAGTGCAAGCAGGACCCATAATTAAAAAGGTAGCCGTCCCCGCGTGGAAACATTCGCCGATATTGGGACAGGAAGCCTCCTCACAAACGGTATTTAAGCCTAAATCGCGTAAAACTTCCTTAACACTGCCGACTCGCTGCCATTGCGGTGCTTTTACCCGTAACCACTCTGGTTTGACCGTCACGCCTGAATTACTCCGATAATTTTTGCCTATATCTGTAATATCCTAGCAAGTCTCGACCCACTCAAGGCCGAATATGCTATGATAATTTAGCTAAAAACTTTCGGGATGTAGCGCAGCTTGGTAGCGCACTTCGTTCGGGACGAAGGGGCCGCAGGTTCGAATCCTGTCATCCCGATTAAAGACAATCAAGGGGAGAGGCAAAATCTACTCTCTTGGGTTTGCTGGGTAAAATGTATTCTAGGATATAGTCCTGCTGGCGAGGGAGTGGAAAGAACTACGAAGACAGGAAGGAACTGCCTTTTGCCTTTTGCCTTTTGCCTTTTGCCTCTCCTAACCAAGAAATTAATTTTGTACGACTAACTACTTAATTTACCTCCTCTAAGCCCATGTCTAGATTATTAATCAGCCAGTATCAGGCGGAAGTTGAGAAGATTGTCCAATATGGCGGCAGTCGCAAGGAAACTTCGATTAGAGTCGCTTTTCAGAATTTGTTAAATGACTATTGCAAGGCGCGGGATTTTTTGTTAATTCCGGAGTTGGATTATCGCACTAAATCGGGAAAAGTTGTCTATCCTGACGGGACGGTAAAGGATGCTTTACGGTTAGATTGGGGATATTGGGAAAGTAAGGATCAATACGATAATTTAGATGAAGAAATTGAGAAGAAGTTAGCGAAAGGCTACCCTAATGACAATATTTTATTTGAAGATTCCCAGACGGCGGTTTTAATTCAAGGAGGAGAGGAAAGACTGCGCGTCTCGATGCGCGATGATGAGGCTTTGGATGGGATTATTAATGCTTTTATTAATTATGTACGTCCGGAGGTTGAGGATTTTCGAGAGGCGATTGATAGTTTTAAGGAAGATTTACCAACAATTTTAGAAGCGTTGCGGGGTTTAATTGCGTTGCAATCGGAGACGAATCGGAATTTTGTGACAGCGCGGGACAAATTTTTAGAGATTTGTCGCAAGTCAATCAATCCAGAAATTAGTCTGGAAGATGTGCGAGAGATGATTATTCAGCACATCCTGACAGAGGATATTTTTATCAATATTTTTAATGAGTCTCAGTTTCACCGGGAAAATAATATCGCCAGGGAATTACAGGGAGTGATTGAAACTTTCTTTACTGGTAATACTAAGCGCAATACTTTAGGGACTATTGAACGTTATTATGCGGTAATTCGGCGGACAGCGGCGAATATTTATAACCACCACGAGAAGCAGAAGTTTCTCAAGGCGATTTATGAGAATTTTTATAAAGCATACAATCCGAAAGCGGCGGACCGGTTGGGAATTGTCTATACACCCAATGAAATTGTCCGTTTTATGATTGAAAGTGTCGATTATTTAGTCCACAAGCATTTTGGTAAGTTGTTGGCGGATCCAGGAGTAGAAATTTTAGATCCGGCGACGGGGACAGGAACTTTTGTGACGGAGTTGATTGAGTATTTACCGAAGGATAAGTTACGGTACAAGTATAAGCATGAGATGCACTGTAATGAGGTGGCAATTCTGCCTTATTATATTGCTAATTTGAATATTGAGTTCACCTATAAGCAGAAGATGGGTGAGTATGAAGAGTTTGAGCATATCTGTTTTGTGGATACCCTGGACCATGCTGCTTTTCATCTCAAGCAGATGGATTTGTTTGCCATGTCGGTGGAGAATACCCAACGGATTCACAATCAAAATGACCGCAATATTTCTGTAATTATTGGTAATCCTCCTTATAATGCCAAGCAGGAGAATTTTAATCAAGATAATGCAAATCGAAGTTATGAAGAGATTGACAAGCGCATTAAATATAGTTATGTCAAAGAAGGTAAGGCACAGAATCAAATTGTCGTCTATGATATGTACACTCGTTTTATTCGTTGGGCTTCGGATCGATTAAATAAAAATGGTATCATTGCTTTTGTATCTAACTCTTCTTTTATCGATGCGTTGGCTTATGATGGATTTAGAAAAGTAGTTGCCGACGAGTTTAATGAGATTTGGATTGTTGATGCGAAAGGAAATGCACGAAATAGCGGGGAAAGGAGACGAAGAGAGGGGGGTAATGTTTTCAGCGACAAGATTAAAGTAGGAATTGCTGTCTATTTTCTTGTCAGGAATCAGGAATCCGAAGGCTTTAAGATTTTTTATAATGCTATTCAAGATTATGCAAAAGCCGAAGAGAAACAAGAATATTTTCGGGAAAATACTCTTGATAAATTAAGTTTCCAGCATATCATCCCAGATAAAAAACATAATTGGCTCAATCAATCAGATAATGACTTTAATCAACTGCTACCCTTGATTGATAAGGATGTAAAAAGTGGCAAATCTGAGAAAGCTGTGTTTAAGTTGTTTTCAAGAGGTATTGGTACTTATAGAGATGAATGGGTTTATGACTTTTCAAGAGATAAACTAGAAGCAAAAATGATGTTTTTTGTAGATGTTTATCAGAGAACTTTTAAAGATGAAAATTATCAAGGAAGAAATCAGATTAAGTGGGATCGAGAATTAACTAAGTATCTTTCTCAAAGAATCTCAAAAGTATTTAACGATGCTAATATGTTGATGAGTTATTATCGTCCATACACAAAACAATGGCTCTATTTTGACAAGCATTTCAACGGAATGACTTATCAATGGTATGATATTTTAAATGCCGAGGATATTGAAAATAAATATATTGCTTTTCTCGCATTAGGAAATTCAAAGCCTTTTCATTGTCTATCTAGCAATTCAATAATTGATTTACATTTTACGGGTGACTCTCAATGTCTCCCCCTCTACTACTACGAGAAAGAAGGAAACCGTATCGATAATATCACCGATTGGGGATTGCAGCAATTCCAAAACCATTACAACGATAAAACCATCACCAAACTCCACATCTTCCACTACACTTATGCAGTCCTCCACTACCCGGAATATCGCAGTAAATACGAATTAAATCTTAAGCGAGAATTTCCCCGGCTTCCCTTTTATGATAACTTCTCTCAATGGGTAGAATGGGGAAGCAAACTAATGGAATTACATATCAACTATGAAACCGTCGCACCCTACCCACTAACCCGCATTGATACTAATAATAACCTCAAACCCAAAACTAAACTAAAAGCTGACCGAGAAAAAAATTCTATCAACCTCGATGATGTCACTTTCCTACAAGATATTCCCAAAATTGCCTGGGAATATAAACTCGGTAATCGTTCGGCCCTAGAATGGATATTAGATCAATATAAGGAAAAGAAACCCAAAGATCAAACCATCGCCGAAAGATTTAATAATTATCGCTTCGTCGATTATAAAGAAACAGTAATTGACTTACTACAAAGAGTCTGTACTGTCAGCGTCGAAACCATGAAAATAATAGAAGCGATGAGACATTAAAAAGATTGCTTCTGGGAAATTTTATTCTACATTCTGCCTCCAGTAAAAACTTTTTGCCGCAAACCCTAAGTAGCTGGTTATAATTAAATTAAAAATCGATTTTAGGTTCGATCCCCCCTTAATCCCCCCTTGATAAGGGGGGCATCTGACAACTTTTAACGCCTACCTACTTAGATCATGAAAATTGAGGAATTACTCAAAAACAAACGAGAAAAAATCATTGCTATTTATTGCTGCTAAACACGGCGCGAATAACGTGCGAATCTTTGGTTCTGTCGCACGGGGAGAAGCTGACGAAAAAAGCGATATTGATTTATTAATTGATTATTGTAGCGAACGTCGGAGTTCCTGGTTTCCTTTGCCCTTAATTCGAGAACTGGAAGCTTTGTTAGGCGGCAAAGTTGATATTGTTACCGAACAGGGACTTAAAGATAGAATCAGAGAGCGGGTACTTAAAGAAGCAATACCACTAGGAGAGATGATACCGAACGCTTGCGGGATATTTTAGAAGCAATTGAGCGTGTAGAAAAGTATGCTCCACAGGGAAAAACCCTGTTTGAACAACAAGAATTAATTCAAACTTGGATTGTCTATCATTGACAAATTATTGGTGAAGCAGCGAGAGCAACTTCTCAAGAATTTCCAGGAAGATACCCCGAAGTTACTTGGCGAGATGCCAGCGTTCGGTGAGATGCGTCATCAGACGCATCCTCTCTGTTCAGGTTTTCTCACATTTTGCTGAGAATACGCTGGACTATATCCATTCCAGTGAAGGCTTGCCAGCCAAAAAGACCTAAAATGACGGCATTAAGGGTAATATGGGTGATTCTAGCCAATTCGTTGCCTTTTTGCATTAAAGGTACTAAAGCGGCACTAATCGAGATTAAACCCACCATCCCTAAACCGGCCAGCAGATGGGGCCCGACAAATAATTTACCGTTATTAATATAAGTCACCGCCATAGCCCCGATCGTCCCCAACACCATTAAAGCCAGGATTAGGGAGCCAATTTGATAGTGTTTAGTGCGAAAATTTTTGGGCAATAATTCTTTTTTTAGGTCTTTATCTGCTGTCCGCGTCCGTCGCCATTGTAGCCCCGAATAGAGCGCATAGATAGTTAATCCTAATAAAACCCACATGAGAATGGGATGGCCAAATTGTGACCAAGTTTTTACGGCACTGGGAATCTCGAAGTTCATAGTTGTCTGTTCTCATCAAAGATCGCTTCTTAATAAAAATTAACATGAATCGCTCGCGCTTCCTTGTTTTCTGGGTCATTAGACCTGTCATACTAAATCCCGTTTAAAAGCTATAGGAGAGGGGGGTATGGGGAGAATAAATGGAAATAGTCTCCTGAATCCTGACGACCGACTCCTATCTCCATCACTACTACCTTTGTGTAAACCAACGTTCAAATCAACCAAGGTCGATCGCAAATCGCTATGATAGAATATTGGGTCTTTAATTTCCGTCCCCTCCTCCCTTTATGAAACTGCCTGTCGTCGCTATTATCGGTCGTCCCAATGTGGGCAAATCTACCCTCGTCAATCGTATCGCTGGAGATCAACAGGCGATCGTTTTTGATCAACCCGGGATTACCAGAGATCGCACCTATCAACCGGCTTTCTGGTGCGATCGAGATTTTCAAATTGTCGATACAGGAGGGCTAGTTTTTAACGATGACAGCGAATTTCTCCCTTTAATCCGCGAACAGGCTTTAATCGCCCTAGCAGAGGCAAGTGTGGCGATTTTTGTCGTCGATGGCCAGGCAGGAATTACCGCCGGCGATCGAGAAATTGCCGCTTGGTTACGACAGCAAAATGTCCCGATACTTTTGGCAGTTAATAAATGTGAATCGGTGGAACAGGGTATCCTGCAAGCGACGGAATTCTGGGAATTAGCCATCGGTGAACCCTTCCCCATCTCGGCCATTCACGGCTCTGGTACAGGTGAACTACTTGATGCTCTGATTAAATATTTGCCACCCGGGGCGGAAATTCCCGAAAATGAAGAGATTAAAGTGGCAATTATCGGTCGTCCTAACGTGGGTAAATCCAGTCTCCTCAATGCTTTAACTGGACAACAACGGGCGATCGTTAGTCCGATTTCGGGAACTACCAGAGACTCGATCGATACTTTAATTGAACGAGAAGGACAGGTGTATCGGTTAATTGACACCGCAGGCATTCGCCGTAAGAAGAATGTGGACTATGGAGCCGAATTTTTCAGTATTAACCGTGCTTTTAAGGCAATTCGCCGGTCTGACGTGGTGTTATTCGTCATCGATGTGCTAGATGGTGTCACCGAACAGGATTTAAAATTGGCGGGACGAATCATTGAAGAAGGGCGTGCGGTGGTGCTAGTGGTCAATAAATGGGATGCGGTGGAGAAAGACACCTACACCATCAATACTTACACCAAAATGCTCCAAGATCGGCTGTATTTCATGGATTGGGCAGAAATGATCTTTGTCAGTGCTATGACGGGGCAAAGAGTCACCAAAATCCTCGAATTAGTCGATATTGCCGCCGAATCTCACCGTCGTCGCGTCAGTACCTCGGTAATCAACGATGTGATCGAAGATGCGGTTAAATGGCACAATCCCCCCACCACCAGGGGCGGAAAACAGGGGAAACTATACTATGGAACGCAAGTATCGAGTCAACCCCCCACGATCGCCCTTTTCGTTAACGATCCCCAGCGCTTTAATGATAACTATCGCCGTTACATCGAAGGGCAATTCCGGCAACAGTTAGGCTTTAAAGGAACCCCGATCCGCTTAATCTGGCGCGGCAAACCGGCGCGGGAAGTGGAAAAAACGGTTAATAGAGCCACCAAGGTCTAATTTATGGATTTATTGCGAAGTTTGCCCATCGGTCTTTATCTCGATCAACCGATTACCCGACTACATCAACTAGATGCGCGGGTAAAATTTATCTGGTTAATGGCTTTTTTAGCAGCACCTTTATTGGCTAATCCTTGGTGGCGTTTAGCTTTGGTGGGATTGTTAATGTTTTTAACCCTGTTAGCTCCTATTCCCCCCCGCGTCTGGCGGCAACAGATGGGCTGGCTGATATTTTTAGCGATTATCGTCTTTCTGATTACTGCTATCACTCCCGATGGTTTAGCGGTGAGTATTCAGCCGCGTTTACCGGAGGAAGGGCTGAATTTACCGCCAGCAAGTGATTATCAGTATGTTTTATGGGATAGAGGTCGTTTATTTGTTACCCGACGTTCTTTGGAATTAGCAGTGAGAATTAGTACCCTAATTTTTACTTTAATTTATAGCACTAATCTCTTTTTATTGACGACGGCCCCGGAAGAAATTACCGAAGGTTTAGAGAATTTAATGAGTCCTTTACGGCGATTTAATGTGCCAGTGACGGAAATTTCTCTGACTCTGACCCTCTCTTTGCGCTTTATTCCCCTGGTTTTAGAAGAAGTGCAAAATCTAGCTAGGGCAGTGAGAACTAGGGCGATCGATTGGCAAAAATTAGGGATTAAAAGAAGTTTAAACGTCTGGTTAACAGTAGTGGAAAAATTACTAGATAATTTGCTTTTACGCGCCGAACAAATAGCGATCGCTATGGAGGTTCGCGGTTTTACCAGTCCCAATCAGCATCAAGTGCGCTGGCACCAATTACAGTTAAGATGGGCTGATTTTATTGCTTTATTTTTGTTAATTCCCTTTTGGGCAGCCCGATTAGTTTGGGGGGGTTTATAGCAGTTATCAGTTATCAGTTATCAGTTATCAGATTTGAGTTTTAAGTGTGCAGTAAGTAGTCATGCAAAATAAATTTCCTAGTGAAGACAGGCAAGAGGCAATAGGCAAGAGGCAAAAGCTTTATCGAAATGTGTAATTAATTTTGCTTAGGTACTTATTAAATAGAAGTTTCCTACTGTCTTTGCACTGATTACTGATTACTGTTTACTGTTCACAGCAAAAAACTCCCCACAGCCTACACCCAGCCTAGACTTTAACCTCGTTGTCACCCTTTCAGGGCGGAGATGCTGATGGTAGTGACGAGCCTGCGTTCTCAGAACCGCAATGTTTTGGAATTTATAACCGAGGAACCCTTCGCGCCTCTGGGAGGAGTAGTAATTCTCCCTCTCTGCTACCCCAGGAGAGTCCTTCCATAGAATCAATGCCACTGGCTGCTTGCCCCCCCTAAATGGTTACATACGCTACATAATCTGTTATCATTTAGATACGGCGGTTCCTCTATCCGTGTGGCACCGATAACTCTTTATTGGATAAGCGTTTCCACTTAGAAGATGTACCAGACTGAGCCTGAATCTGCCGTATGTATAGAATTGTTGATTGGGAATTTTTATTATGGCATTGCAGGAAGGCACTTACACCTGGGAATATGGCAACACTAACCAGGCTCTCTGGTTCACCGCCTCTTACAACACGGTCACAAATAAGTGGACTGTTGATATGAAGAAGGGGTCAATGGATCTCAACGCGTTGTGGTGGTCTAATGGCGATAGCAACGCGGATGGCAATATAGTTCTTTCCAAGGCTGACAACAGTCTCAATATGAATGGGACTGGTATCGTCTGGGATGGATACGACAAGATTTCCGATACGGGGTTAACGGGAACGGAGCATAATGGCAGCAGTCTTCTGACTGCGGGTAATACCTATACTTACAGCTACAGCAAGGATCAAGGGGTAGAGATTGAATCGTTATTGGCTCAGGGTGTTGTCACCCTTGGTGTCAGAGCCACAAGCGTCAACGGCACTGGTGGTATCAAGGCGGTAGATGGGCAATTTGTTTTCGTTCCCTACGACAATACCCCACCCACAGTGACGGTCGATATCGTTGATCCTTCCCTCAACGACGACGATAACAGTTCTCTGGTAACCTTTGAGTTTAGCGAAGATGTGAATGGCTTCACGGTCGGTGATGTGAACGTCAGCGGTGGAACCCTGAGCGACTTCACCCAAGTGGATGGCAACAGCTATACGGCCATCTTCACGGCCGACGATGCTGTGGAAACCACCGGCTCGGTGTCCGTGGCAGCCGATAGCTACACCGATATTG
>NZ_JAQMSY010000226.1:0-4309 GCF_028329095.1 Microcystis sp. CS-574 | reverse complement strand
TTTCTTAACAATTTTTGCAGTAAGCACTCCAACCCTTATCCTGACTTGATTTCAGTTTTTTCTTTGTCAGTAAGGGTGTCAACAAGGAATATTACAAATTGTTAACCGAGTCTTGAAAGCCTTGTGCTACAAAGGTTTGAAATGTTAAGAAAGATGTGACTAAAGGACAGCTTATTAAGGGGGGACTAAGGGGGGATCGGCACCCCCCTTATCAAGGGGGGGGGATCGAACCTAAAATCCATTTTTAATTTAATTATAACCAGCTACTTAGTTTTATCATACTGGTTTCCCCGTCCCTAACTGGCAGCCGAATAACATTTTTGTACTACTTTTCCCACATATATTTAAATCTAGGGTTGATCTAGCCTATGCTAAGAAGAGGGGGATTAAAATCGCTCCTAGACTTTAATTGCAAATTTAGGATACTGCACAGATGGGCAATCTATTTGATGATGTTAGTCGCTTTCTTGAAACCCAACTGGAAGAATTTCTCAAAAGTCATCCCCAATTAGAATTACAGGCGCTGGTGGAACAACTGCGCGAACAGGAGCGCGATACGGCTAAACTGATTAGCGCTCTAGAAAATGAGCGTCAACGTCTCGAACAGCAAATTTTGGCCACTGCCCAAGATATCCAAACTTGGCACGCTAGAATTGATAAGGCTAAGGCTGCTGGACGGCAGGACTTGGTTAAGGCTGCCAGTGAACGCGAGGCGGCTCTATTTCGTCAGGGTAATCAACTTTGGGGACGGATGGAAGGGGTGAAAAAACGTCTGACTCAATCCCAAGAGTTACTGCAACAGGTCCAACAACGTCGTCAAGAAGTGCAAATTAAAGCCGAAAAAGCCCCTAAAAATCAGTCGCGTGACTGGGAAACCACTTTTTGGGATCAACCCCAAGAATCGGACTATCAGCGCTCGAACTACGATAATCTCGATCTAAAATTTAAAGAATGGGAAATGGAAGAAGAATTGAAAAAATTAAAGCGAGAAATGGGACGATAATTACTGTTAAGTATCTAAGCACAATTAATTACACATCTAAGCCACTACTCCGTCAGACTTCTGCTGTGAGTAAACAGTGAACTGAAAACTCAAATCCGATCCCTAATAGCTGTATCCCGTCTCCTGTCTCGACTAGGAAATTAATTTTGCACGACTACTTAATTCATGATCCCTTTTTACCTTTGACTTCCTGCCAAGTGTTACCGACTCCCTGTAAAACCCCACGAATTACTAAACCAATACCCCTACCGATAACTTGGATAAGGATATAGACTACTCCATTACCCACCACCCGAAAAAAAGCGCGTAAACGAGGGGATAAAGAGTCTCTTAATTCTAAGGCGATCGAAACTAACCAGGGTATGCCTGTTAAACTGTTTAATTCTTCCTGTCGGGGGGAATAAATGGCTAGAGATTGGATTTCTCCATCGCTATAGTGAAATAATTGATATTGACTTTCAAAGATATCTTTAGGTTCTTGCCAGTATTGTTGCCGTCGGTATTTCCAAGATAATTCATTGCGGATTTTAGCTAATTTTCTGGCGATGAGAAATTCTGACCGGTAAAGTTTTTGTTTGATTCTTTCCGATTCCGAGAAGTTATTGAGAATAATTACCGTCACCGCATTGGCAATATTATGAATGAGATTTTGCAGGATAATTTCGGCTCTGGCGATAGTTTCAGGAGCATTAGCTCGGTATTCTACTCCGTCAATAGTTAAACTATTTTCGTACACTAAATAGGAAAATAAGTCAAGAGTAAAAGGAATTTTATTGAGGATTTCTATTTGAATTGCCTCTCTTTCTTCCAGAATAATTTCGTTAAGTTTGCCTTTACTAATTTCGTCATAAACCGAGGCATTAATTTCTAAAAATTTACGCGTAACTTTCTCCCAGATATCGTAAATAATCAGATTTAAGCGACTGGTTAATTCCCCGCTGCTAACCTGTAAATATCTCATTTCATCGACATTTTTACGAATTTCATCGAGAACTAAATATAATAATTCCCGTTGCCGATTATCCTGTAAAACATCAATTTCAAAACTAATCTTTGTTCTATTAATTAAAGGCGATCGAATGACTGCTAAAGTGGACTCAAAAACCGCCGAAACACAGAGGGGACGCTCGCGGCTTAAAATTGGTAATTCCCGATCGATATTGTTAATTATTACCGAGGGTGTCGCTGAAGCTGAATTGTAATAGCTACCTTCCAAGGGAATTAGTTTTCTCACTAGCCATAGGGCTGCTAAAAGTTCTCGTTTTCTTCCCTGCCAATAAAAGCGATCAAAGCCGGATAAAGACTGTTGATTGAGATGGAGATCAATTAAATGTAATTCACTTTCGATGCGATTTAATCCCGTTCTTCCGGCAGCGATTAACCAATGGCTAGGAGCTAAACTTGCACGGGTAGCAATGGTGAGAGGGGAAGGGACAACATCGTGGGATTCATCCCGGGAAATTTGCCCTAAAATAGTGATAAATTGCTCTAGGTTTGTGCCTTTGGGAATATAACCGGCGATGCCTAATTCTCTGGCGATTAGTTGCTGTCGGGAGTCGAGAGGAAAGGTTAATAGAACAATTTTACTTTCGGGATAGCGAGAGTGGAGAATTTCACAGTAAGACCAATCAAAGAGAGGATCAATAATAATAATTTCGGGGGCCGGATTAAGAGTCAAGGCGAAAATTGTTTCTAAATCCCCTTCGGTGACGATACTAATATTTTCTATCTGCGACAAGGCCTGCACCAGACCCAAGCGGAAAATCGGGTCATTATCGATGATAATTAGGGTGAGAGGGCGATCGATCACAAGAGTTGCAGCCTGTCAACGGATACTATTCACAGGGTCAATTATACAGTGATCTGGCTCATTTGTTTTGTTTATAGCCATAGAAATCGATGCGATAATCGGTAATTTTTACCCCCGTCGATGACAAGGCCTGCACCAGACCTAAGCGGAAAATCGGGTCATTATCGATGATAATTAGGGTGAGAGGGCGATCGATCACAAGAGTTGCAGCCTGTCAACGGATACTATTCACAGGGCCAATTATACAGTTATCTGGCTCATTTATTTTGTTTATAGCCATAGAAATCGATGCGATAATCGGTAATTTTTACCCCCGTCGATGCCTCGACCTGTTTAATTAATTCCGGGGGAAGTTGGATATGCACATCGATGATTTCTTGACTGTCCAGACAATTGACGTGACTGTGGGAGTCGCTGATGTTGCCGTAAAGTCTGCCGTCCCAGCGTTCCACAGATTCGATAATGCCTTGACCCGATAGAGCCTCTAGGTTTTGGTACACTGAGGTATGACCGATGTTCTTTCCTTGCAGATTGAGACGATCATAAATTTCTCTCGCTGATAGGTGTTCCTGCGCTTGCCACAGCAATTCTAAAATATAGCGACGCTGACGACTAACCCGCATTCCTAAAGTTTGACACCTTTCGATCGCATCTTCTAAACACCGGATCGGTTTTTGTTTTACCTCCAAATTGTCCATAGTTGTATCCGTTGACCTCCGCCCTAATACATAGTCATTACCAGTTTAGCTTAGTCTTTCGATCGATGTCCACATTGCGCCAGTTTTTAGCCCCTCTTACGGCGGTTATCTCATACTAAATCCTGTTTAAAAAGTATAGGAGATTAGGGAGAAGGGAGAGGAGTTTGAGCATTTCTACTAAAATTCTCGACCTGCACAATTCTGGTTTTAAGTCAATAGCCTTTACAAAACTTCAAAAATTGCAACATAAAAAAATCTCATCACTGTCGGCTTTTTTTGGGCAAGAGAATCAACACAGTCCCCTGATTGTCTTGGTTTTCCGTTGATTTAAAGTTTAATGCTCAAACTAAGCCCACAGCATACCACGATCATACCATATTATTAAATCTAGGCAACCCCGATTTACAGCTAAATTTTGGCAAATTCTGGGAAAATCAAAATCTTGTAACTTACTTGTTACATTGAACTAATCGCCCCAAATATTTAAATATTTTAATTATTTACCTTAAATTTATAATTTTTACTTATTCTTGAAGGCTGATTAACTAGGGTTGGGCAAAAAAGCTTGTAAGCTCTATTTAAAGTCAGTCGAATCGCTTAGTATCGGGAGACAGATGTGACTTGTATAACTGAACTTCCCCCATACATATATACTATAATAGCCGAAAACCCTTATCCATCAATGGATACACCCCTTAACTTTTCTTGATGTACCCATGTAATTTGTGACATTTCTTAATGGACAAGAATTCTCTCTATTTGCTAGAATGATAGCCATGTATATAGAAAAAGTTCCTA
>NZ_JAQMSY010000225.1:0-19278 GCF_028329095.1 Microcystis sp. CS-574 | reverse complement strand
CAACCCTTATCCTGACTTGATTTCAGTTTTTTCTTTGTCAGTAAGGGTGTCAACAAGGAATATTACAAATTGTTAACCGAGTCTTGAAAGCCTTGTGCTACAAAGGTTTGAAGTGTTAAGAAAGATGTGACTAAAGGACAGAAGGGGGGCAGGGGGGATCAAACCTAAAATCCATTTCTAATTGAATTATAACCAGCTATTTAGAATTACACTATTGGCTTAAACTTTTCTTAATTAGTTCCAGAGCGATTTGTAAATTAGCCTGTGTCCAAAGGAGAGGAGTGGCATCATTAGGGATATATTTTCCCTGTTCTAGATAGTATAATTCTGGACATTTAAACTCACCCAGGGGGGAATCTTTTCCCGTAATTTGTCCGAGAGAACGATTAAAGTAATGGGTTTGTAGGTTTAGATATTTCTCCTGACCTGTACTCTGGAATTTAAGGGCAAAAATGGCGGAAATAATCGGATCAAAAATACACCATTGTGCTTCTTCGCCTAAGTTTAATCCTTTCCCTTGTTCCTGTAACCAATTTTCCCTTTCCGTCAATACAGTGGTGCGGATTTCTGGGGGAATTAAGCGATAGTCTCGACACCAAAAAGAATCACCTAAATAGCGACGAATACCGTAATCTCCCTGAAGGTGAACGATAACATTATTAAGAATTTGATCAGCGATATTTGTCTCCACCACTTGTAAGGGATAAATCAAAAAAAGTAGGGCTGCATCATAACTTCTTGCTTGCGGTACTGGTAGAAGACACTCGGCTGGTAAAATCTGGTATAAAGCCTGTTCTCCTATCTCAATTAAGTCCGCTAAAAATGCCAGTGTAATCCTGCGATTTTCAGCCGTGAGATTTATCTCTGTCTCGATTAATAACCTTTTTAATTCCCTTAATCCCGCTACCACAACCCCGATGCTAGATGCTTCTATTTTACGGGTTTCTTCCCAGTGACCGCTATCCTCATCCTGCCAATAACTAATCGCTTGAAAATATAAGGGGAATAGGGCAATTGTTTCTAAACAATCGGGGGAAAGCTGAATATATTTTTCCCGTGCTAAACGACAATAAAACCAGAGAAAATAGCCAAGGGCATCATTTTTTGCGTGTTGCCAAACTTGGTCAATTTCCGTTAGTGTACGTGGTTCTTCGGTTTGTGTTATGCAGTGGACGGGGGTTATAAGGGATGGAAACCTTATGTAGAAAGGCATTTGGCGATTTTTGTCAATTGTTTTTTATCTAGAGCGAACTCATCAATTAAGTCTCTTGCCAGAGAAGGATTTAGTCAATTTATGCCCCCCTATCGAACCATAACAAGTAACGAAGAGCCGTGTACGTCCCTCAAAACGAATATGAGGACGTTCCCTGATCTTTTCAGGATTAACCCGACCTTGGATAATATTAATAAAACGCCTTTGGAACTTTTGAAAATAGTTCATCAAAGTCTGAATATTCTTGACAGCGATCGCTGTCTGTCCGATAATATAGTGAGAATAAGCCAGATAAACGTTATCCCTCAGCCAAACATTGGCATATCCGGTGTATTCTGTCTCATTACTGACTAATGCTGCTGGAAATAAGCCATTTTCCAGATGGGGAAATCTCAAGACATCATTTTCCGACAAAAACGCGGATAATCTCTGAAGATCCCCCAGAGAGTAGCGGTATTTAATGAAATCGAGAATTTTTTCGTTGTGAACAACCAGCATCGGCAAAATACCCCAATAATCTGCTCAAAAACGCATTTATCTCGCTCAATTCTACTGAGAAACCCAAAAAATGCGTCTTTGATTAGGATCCCGTCGGGGACTTTGTTCCCCCATCACTTGCCGCGCTTGACTAGGATCAAAGCTGCGAGTAAATTGACCGCGCAATTGATTGACGCGTTCCTCCTTTTCTTGGGCTGCCAAACGCACTTCTTCTAATTTTGCCTGTTGCATCTGTTGGTAGGGTAACAAACGAGCGATCGCAAAAACCGCCGTGATGGAAATGGCGCTATAGGCAATAATTCGCAGCCAAATCTCGATAACTTGCCATTTTTGGGATTTATTACCACTTTTTGGCTTTTTTTGTGGTTTTTTGTCGGTTTGGTTTCGTGTTCGTGCGGTCATAGATTTATGAGTACAAGTAAAATCGGTGAGAAAGTTGGCTAAGTAGCTGGTTATAATTTAAAAATGGATTTTAGGTTCGATCCCCCCTGCCCCCCTTGATAAGGGGGGTGCCGATAGGTGGGGGGATCCCCCCTTAATCCCCCCTTGATAAGGGGGGCATCTGACAACTTTTAACGCCTACCTACTTAATTACTTTTAAGTTACACCCAATCACTGATAACCGATAACCGAAAAAACCCCAATCGGTCTATCCTATAACTAGGTTAGACGGGATTGGGGTTTATTGAAAGCGACTTTACTTATAAAGTTCCGTCGCTAGACGAAAAGCCAAAATCCCGGGGATTAAAGCAATTACCAGAGCGACTAAAACTTGAGTATCAGAAAGCATTGCTGATTATCTCCTCATAAAGATATTCATCCAATACTTTCCGACATCATCGGGGTCCTCTGCATCATTTCGTTACAAGACTTCATATCTCCCCACCCCGATGACGGTTATCTCCCCTAGAAAAGAAAGTTGTAAAAGCGTTAAGCTGAAGTATTGCCATGATTACATTTATTTTTACCTGCGGCCTCAATGTTAGACTCGCTCCTTGATTCATCTCTAACCCTTAGTCTAAAAACCCCGTTAATTCTGTTGGTTCTCATTGCCCTAGAAGCGGTATTATCAGCAGATAACGCCATTGCTCTCGCTTCCATAGCACAGGGATTAGGAGATCATCAGCGTCAACGTCAGGCCTTGAATATTGGCTTAGTTTTCGCCTATATTCTCCGTATGATCTTGATTCTTACTGCCACCTGGGTGGTTAAATACTGGCAGTTTGAACTTTTGGGAGCAGTATATTTGCTCTGGTTAGTCTTTAATTACTTTGCCTCCCCTGAAGACAAAGACCACACCCATCATAGTCTCCGGTTTCAGTCTCTCTGGCAAGCTATCCCCCTAATTGCCGTTACTGATTTAGCTTTTTCCCTCGATAGTGTCACCACTTCCATCGCCGTGGCCGATGATACTTGGTTGATCCTGCTTGGTGGTACGATCGGAGTAGTTACCCTGCGCTTTATGGCGGGTTTATTTATTCGCTGGTTAGAGGAATACACCCACCTAGAAGATGCCGGTTTTGTCACCGTCGGTTTGGTGGGTTTAAGATTGCTGTTGCGGGTGATTAGTCCCGATTTTGTGCCGCCGGAATGGATTATGATTAGTTTAATTGCTATCCTCTTTGCTTGGGGTTTCTCAAAACGCAACGATCGAGAACCAATAGAGAGTGATCCCATCCAATCTGATGAATTGCCATAAAATAATCATCAGGAGTCAGTCATCAGTGATCGGATTTGAGTTTTCAGTTCACTGATTACTGTTTACTGTTCACTGTTCACTGAAAAGAGAATCCCTAGAAGATCATGTCATCTTTACCGACTCCATCTGCTGATACCTTAGAAAATTCTACTCGATCGCCCTCTTGGAAAATTAAACTCCTCTACGATGGAGAATGTCCCCTCTGCTTGCGGGAGGTTAATTTTCTGCAAAAACAGGATGCTGGGAGAGGATTAGTTGCTTTTGTCGATATTGCCGCCGAAAACTATAATCCGGAGGAAAATGGCGGTATTTCCTTCGCGGCGGCCATGGGACGAATCCACGCTGTACTAGCTGATGGTACTATTATCCAAAATGTGGAAGTGTTTCGCCAAGTCTATGACATTTTGGGCATTGGTTGGATTTATGCCGCTACCAAATGGCCGGTTATCGGGTTTCTAGTGGATATTATCTATGAAATTTGGGCTTCTTGGCGATTAACCTTAACCGGAAGACCGAATTTAAAAACAATCTTAGCAGAACGTCAAAAACGTCTGGAATGCAACGCATCAAATCGTTGTTCTCAGTGAGTCAAAATCTCCTAACCCTACCTCCCACTCGGAATCACCCCTTGGGAAGTAATACTAAATCCGTTGAGTATAGGCTACTTATAAGGACAGGCAAAAGGCAAAAGGAGAAATAAATAATCAGTTTTTAATAACCAGATTTAATGTGATAATTCTGCCTAGTAAATAAATGGTACTTTATTTTCTTGCCAGTCCCTGACTGCGACCGATGATCGCCCAGAGATAACTAATTGCTAAGGCCAAAAACGTGAGGGGAATACTTTCTTTGACGATAAAAATCCCTAAACCGATCAGCACACAGGGAACAAAGGTACTTCCCTGACTGGCTAAGATAGTGGCGATGGTCGGCACACTGGTCAACCCGTAGGCGATCGCACACCAAACCCCCACCAGAATCAAAAACACGCTGACGATAACGATCAGACTTGTCACGGTACTACTGGCAAACAGGGGAACGTAAATACCGATATTATCGCTGCCGTTGGCGACGGTCAACGCGGCCACGCTGTAGGTGCGCGGGTCAAACCAACCACCGAAGGGGGAATGTTTCGCACCCTCTAAGTCCAATTCGACATTCTCCGGCTCTTCCTCCTTCTCCTCTTCTTTGAGAAGGGAAACGATGCCGAGAATCACAGGAACGAGGCCTAGATAGCGAATCCAGGGGGTAGGGATGAGAAAGCATCCGAAAAACCCCGCTAAACTGGCAATAACCAGCAGACTAAAGCCGATATACTGACCGATGACGATATCGCGATGACGGAAGAGTTTCCCCGTTTGGCTGAAGAGAATCGTCAGGATCAATATATCGTCGAGGTTGGTGGCGACGAATGCCGCTACACCGGTGGATATCGCAATCACAATCTCGATCATCGTTTTTTTCCTTAAGATGGCCGTCGGGTTCGTCCGTTCGTTATACCTTGTTCGGCTTTTCCTTCAAAGGTTCTGGAACGGGAGAATTTTACTACCTATCCCGATCGAGAAACTGTATTTCCGACGACCGATCGCTTTATCCTGGTGCGGGATGGAAAAAGAAAGCAAGGGTGATCACTGCGTAGGTGGCGACGAGTAATATACCCTCTAACCAGTTCGAGCGACCGTCGTTACTGATCGAGTTAGTCAGCCACACCGCGACGGCGACGGCGACCAATTCAAACGGATCGAAATCGAGAGCCATCGGCTGACCGAGGAAATAACCGGCGATTACGAGAACCGGTGCGACAAAAAGTGCGATTTGCAGACTCGAACCCACCGTCACGGAAACCGCCAGATCCATTTTGTCTTTTAAGGCGACCCTAACCGCGGTGGCGTGTTCGGCCGCGTTGCCGATAATTGGCAGCAGGATCACCCCCGTGAAAAGGGTCGTTAATCCTAATTTATGCGTGGCTTCCTCTAGGGTATTAACTAATAATTCCGATTCGATCGCCACACCGAGCGTCACGAGCAGTAATATCCCCACCCAGAGCCAGAGATTCGGCTTTTTTACGCTTACCGCTTCCCCCGACTCTTGATCGAGATCTGCGTCCCCCACCTCGTAAAGATAGGTATGGGTCTTCATCGAAAACAGCAGACTCAGGCAATACACAAAAATTAATACCGCCGCCAACGCTACCGAGAGACGCTGTAGGGCAATCTCCTGGATTTCTGCGGAGGTGTATTGAACGGTCGTGGGTAGGAGGATCGCTGCCACGGCGAGATTCATCGACGAGGAATTTAAACGGGCGGTCACGGGCTGGAATTTCTGTTCTTTATAGCGTAAGCCGCCGAAAAACATCGATAAGCCCGTTACCAGCAGCAGATTCCCGATAATCGAACCGGTAATCGTCGCTTTCACCACCTCGATCAAACCCTCTTCCAGGGCGGCGTAGGCGAGAATTAATTCGGTAGCGTTGCCGAAGGTGGCGTTCAATAAACCGCCAAGATTAGGACCGACCACGACGGCGATTTCCTCGGTTGCCTTTCCCATGTAAGCGGCCAGGGGAACGATCGCCAGACAGGCGCTCAGGAAAACGATCGTCACGTCCCAATGGAGGAAATTCCAGGCGATCGAGATCGGGACAAAAACCAACAAAATAGCGAAAATCCAGTCCTTTCTATTCATAGCAATGGGTGTCTCGGCATAAAACCGCGCACGGTTTTGAAAAACAGACTATCGACTTTTTTCTGTTTCGATTACCCAAATCGCCCGGTAATATACTCCCGGGCCTCGTCGGTTTGCGGATTGCCGAACATAACTTCCGTGGGGCTAAATTCGACTAATTTTCCCCGGCGTTTCCCGGACCGATCGGTTTCGGTGTTAAAAAATGCCGTCCAGTCGGCGATCCGCGATGCCTGCTGCATATTGTGGGTGACGGTAATGATCGTGTAACTTTCCTTCAGTTGTAGGCACAATTCCTCCACCTGACGAGTAGAGATGGGATCGAGGGCCGAACAGGGTTCATCCATCAATAAAACATCTGGCTTCATCGCGATTGCACGGGCGATACAGAGACGCTGTTGTTGTCCCCCCGATAGTGCCGTTCCTTTTTCTTTCAGTTTGTCCTTTACTTCCTCCCAGATCGCCGCCTGCCGCAGGGAATACTCGACCAATTCATCAAGATTTCCCTGATAACCGTTGGTTCGGGGCGCGTAGGCGATATTCTCGTAAATGCTCTTGGGAAAAGGGTTGGGACGTTGGAAAACCATCCCCACCTGTCGCCGTAACTTGACTGCGTTGACCTGCGAATCGTAAATATTCTGATTTCGGTAAAGTAGTTTTCCCTCCACCTTGGCGCCGGGGATCAGATCATTCATTCGGTTAAAGCAGCGCAAGAGGGTACTTTTCCCGCAACCGGACGGGCCGATAAAGGCGACGATTTTTCGCGCGGGAATTTTAATATGAACGTCCAGAAGAGCGAGAAACCCGTTATAAAAAACTTTGACCCCTTCTGCGTCGAAAACACTGTGATCTGGGTTAAGGTGGGTAGTCATGGCAAAAATTCTCCTGATCGTTTATTAAAGATCGATGGTTTTTTTAGAGGGGCGGGTTTGCAAACCCTCCCGTACTGGAAAAGTGGGGAGTGCAGGAGTAGGGAAGGTTATGTATCCCCTTGCCCGCTGCCTTCCCTAATTCAGTGTCGAATAACGTTGACGTAGATAGATGGCGATGGCGTTGAGGGCGAGAATTAACAGGATCAGAACGATAATCGCGGCCGCCGCCGCATTGGCGAAACCGGGTTCGGGACGGGTGATATAGCTGAAAATTTGAATCGGTAGTGCCATAAAGCGTTGGAATAAACCAGGATCGAAAGTGAGGAAACTAACCGCGCCGACGACCATTAAGGAAGCCGCGTCCCCGATCGCCCGCGACACGGAGATAATCACCCCCGTGAGAATCCCCGGCACCGCGTAGGGTAAAACATGGTGTTGGATCGTCTGCCATTTGGTACTGCCTAGACCGTAGGAGGCTTGGCGTAGGGAATCGGGAACCGCCCGGATCGCCTCCCGCGCCGTGACGATAATCACCGGCAGCGAGAGAAGCGCAAGGGTTAAAGCGCCAGAAATCAGCGTCGGGCCAAAATTGAGCAGATAGTTAAAAACCGCTAATCCCAATAAACCATAGACGATCGAGGGAACCCCGGCCAGATTGCCGATATTCACCTCGATCAGTGCCGTCCACCAAGTTTTCGGGGCGTATTCCTCTAGATACAAAGCCGACCCGACCCCGATCGGCACCGCCACGAGAAGCACGATAATTCCCAGATAGAAACTACCGATGATCGCCGGACGGATACCGCCCCTTTCTGGGAAACGGGAAGGCGTTTCCGTGAGGAATCCGGGGGTTAAGAGTCGTCCCAGTCCATCGTGGGCGATATTCAACACCAACAGCGCCAGAACGAACAAACCGATCAGTAAACCGAAGAGGAAAAGATACTCGCAGAATTTGCCGATCGCCTCCCGGCGTTCCAGATGGTCGATAAACTCAACGGTATCGGACTTAACAGAGGATTTAACCATGGCAAATCAATCGTATTTTTCTTTAAAACGGTGGGAGATCCAGTAACTGGCCAGATTCAGTGCCAACGTGATCAAAAAAAGCACCGCGCCGACTGCGTAGAGGGTTTTAAAACTGAGACTGCCCCGGGGCGCATCTCCCCCGGAAATCTCGGCCATAAAAGCGGTCATCGTGGCGATCGACTCGAAGGGATTGAGGGTAAGCCGGGGTTGCGAGCCGGCGGCGATCAACACCGTCATCGTTTCCCCCACCGCCCGGGACATTCCCAAAATAATCGAGGCCATGATCCCGGACAGTGCGGCGGGGAGAACCACTTTAAAAATCGTTTCCAGCTTGGTAATTCCTAGGGCGTAGGAACCCTCGCGCAGGGAACGGGGAACCGCTCGGATCGCGTCTAAACTAATCGATCCCACCGTGGGAGTGATCATGATCCCCATCATTAACCCGGCGCTGAGGGCGTTAAAAATCTCGACGGGGAAAAGATTCCGCAAAGTGGGCGTGACCACCAGTAGGGCGAAGTACCCGTACACCACCGTGGGAATCCCGGCCAGCAGCTCCACCGCGGGGCGTAAAATCGCCGCTAGGTTCGGTTTTGCGTATTCGGCGAGGTAGATCGCGGAAGATAGGCCTAAAGGAACCGCGACGGACATAGCGATGGCTGTGGTTAAAAATGTCCCGTTAATTAGCGGCCAGATACCGAAATGAGGGGTGGCGAACAGTGGAGTCCAACGGGTATCGAGAAAGAATTGGGCGAAAGATACCTCTTGAAAAAATCCCCAGGTTTCACTAAAAATAATCGCCACGATGCCGATTGTCGTCGCCACGGAAACGAAAGCGCAAGCGAAGAGAATCAGCGCGATTATCTTCTCTTGAATATCGTCGCCGGGGTGCTTGAGGAGTGAATTATCTGCCGCGAAAAAAGAATTATCGAAAGAACTCGGGGTTAAGGTCATGGTTTAACAAAATTCCTTTTTTAGATAAAGTTCGTGATCGGTTCTCCCGGTTTAGCTTTGCCGAATTTCGATCCCGTTTCCCCGCGCTCGAATTTCCGCAGGGTTTTGACGTAGGCCTCATCAGGTAAAGCGACGTAACCCACGCCATCGACCCATTTCCAGGAATTTTCTAAATAGAAGCGCACGAATTTTTCCAGGGATGGATTCGTTTTTAAATTATTCTTGTTGACGTAGATAAACAGGGGACGGGAAAGGGGATTATAGACATTGCGGAGAACGTTATCGATGGGGACCGGTTTGACGCATTTTCCTTCATTATTTTCGATCGCCACCAAGTTCAATCGATCTTGGTTCTGCATATAGAAAGAGATGCCTAAATAGGCAAGCGCGGATGGATTGCCGATCACCCCCTGTACGAGCGCGTTTTGATTGCGGTTCGGGGTAAAATCGGTACGGCTATTTCTCCGTTTTCCCGTAATCGCTTGGGTGAAATAATCGAAGGTTCCCGTATCGGAAGGCGGGGCGAAAAGTAATAATCTTTCGTCGGGAAATTTGGGATTAATCTGTTTCCAACTGGTAATCCTACCCTCCGCTTTCGTGTTCCACATTCGATCGAGTTCTTTGATCGTTAAACACTTGGCGAATTGATTTTTTTTATTGACAATCACCGCCAATCCGTCGATCGCCATCGGTAATTCCAGAAATTCCACGCCGTTTTCCCGACATTTCTCGATCTCTTCTTTCCGGATCACCCGCGATGCCCCGGCAATGTCGAGATTTCCGGCGCAGAACTTACTAAAACCGCCCCCAGTTCCACTGGTGGCGACGCTTACCCGCGCTTCGGGATGGATTCTCTGATATTCTTCGGCAACGGCGAGGGAAAGGGCGAAACCCACCGCACCACCGTCGATCGAGACTGGCGCTTCTTTCTCGGCCGAGTCGGCCGGGCGACCGCAACCGGCGATCAAATTACTCGCAATCAGAAGGGAGATTAGGAAAAAATAATGAGAGAATTTCATAGATTAAAGCGGGAAAAATGTTAGGAAGCCGACTGGTTTTTAATCTGCTCGAAGATGCCGTTATTGGCCAGAAATTCCTTTTCGATCAACGTCCAACCCCCGAGATCTTGGGCGTTGAAAAGGGTCTTGATCGGCGGAAATTGTAGTCCTTCATCCTTGGCCACGAAGGGATTGACCGAGCGATAGCCTAATTTGGCCAATTCCTGTTGTGCCGGCTCGGAATAGAGGAAATTCACAAAGGCCTCGGCCACCTCTCGCGTGCCGTGTTTATCGACATTTCTATCCACCACCGCCACGGGATTATCGATCGAGATATTGACCGGGGGGACTAAGTAATTGGTATCGGGTTGATTTCTTGCCGCTAGAATTACCTCGTTTTCGTAGGTGACTAAAACATCCCCCTTTCCTTCTTGGAAAAAGGCATTGCTGGCTTCCCGCGCGTCCCTGGCTAGGGTGGGAATCTTTTGATAGATCCGGCGGACAAAATCCCATGCCTGTTGCGGTTCGCCCCCCGTTTGCGTCACCGAACCCCAGAGGGCTAATAACTGCCAAATAGCGATCCCGGAAGTTTTCGGATCGGCGGATAGAACCGTAACGTCCTCTCTAGCCAGATCCGCCCAAGATTGAATCTTTTTCGGATTTCCCGCCCGCGTCACGATCGCCGCCACCGAGTGACTCACCACCCCCCGCCGCGGCACCCGATCTTCCCAACCGCGATTAATCAGGCCGGCTTGAGATATCCGCATCACGTCTAGAGGTAGGGCTAGATGTACCACGTCCGCCTCTTGTTTCCCGGCGATCACGTCATCGGCCTGGGCCAGGGAACCGCCGTAACTTCGCTGGAAAATGACTTTTTGGTTATGCTCTTTCCGCCATTTCTCGACGAATTTCGGGATAATCTGGTCGTGGGCGGCTTTTGTGACCGAGAAGGAAACGAGATTCAGTTTCACCTCCGGTTTTGAGCCGATTCCCCCGCAGGAGGCGAGGGCGAGACTTGCCAACAGTCCCACTAACAGGAAGGAAAGGAAGCTCCTCCCCGATAAGGAACGAAAGGGACGAAACAGCGATCGAATTGGCAACAGTGATACATTCATCGGGATTTTCTCGATAAGGTTGCTCTAAACCAACTAATTTTTATTCTCTCTTCCTGAATTTTGACTCCCGTGGGATCTGGAGATTGGCGTTTACGGGGGGTCTAATTTAGCCGATGGGAATCAACAGGCGATAGGAGCCGTTATCGAGAATAATCCGTAGGCCCAACCACATCAGCACAAAAGGGAAAAGCTTACTCGCATAACGGCTGAGGACAACCGCGATCCCCGGTTGGCGGGTTAGATTATAGGAGAGAAATAACCAAGTACAGACGATTAGATAGCAGATCGGGATGATGACAGCTAACTGCGCCACGGTACTATTGGCGAATAGGGGAATGTAGATACCGAGATTATTGCCGCCATTGGATATCGTGACTGCGGAAACTTTATAGGTTTGGCGATCGCTGAAGACTTGACCGAGGGATAGTCTGCGGGAGGCGAATCCGTGAAATCGGGCGTTTCTTCGCAAATTAACCTTGCGATCTGCGGTTTCCCTCTCGTTATCGCGATTTAACGTCAGTAAATTTCTCACACCGATGAGGATCGGCAAGATTCCGAGAAGACCGATATAAATCGGCGGGATGATTAGGCCGAGGAGAAACCCCAGCAAGCTCACCGATACTAAGGCCGTAAACCCGACTAGCTCGCCGACGACAACGTGAACCGGGCGAAAGGTACGATTTACCTCGCTAAAGAAGCCGGTTAGATAAATATTGTCGTCGAAGGTGGTGGCTATGCCGGTGGCCACCGCGATTTTGACGATTTCGATCAACCAATCCATCCATACCACCTCGATCTCTCAAATGCGGGCGCAATTTCACTTTAAAACTATATCATTTTCAATACATTTATAAATGTACTTTGTTACACAATCTAGGAGTCGTGGATTTCTATAGTATGTAGATAAAACTAATGGAACCTCTCCCGATCAAGTTGGGAAACCCTTCCCTCTTGTCCCCTTTCCCGATCATAAATCTTGTTTTCTGCGAGAAATCCCATGCTCCACCGTTCGATCAAGTGTCTCTGGAAACCGTGGCGAAATTGCCGGGGAGTTCTTCCCGCAGTGCTTTTTGTGACCAGCCTCGTCGGGAGCTTTCTCCTGGCTGGATTTTCCGACACGAACGCAAAGCGCTCGCTACGCGAGATCGCCGTCGGTCAAAATTCTCGATCCGATAACCTGATTCTCAACCTCGTCGATAGCTTTAAATTCCCCCGAAATACGACTCCCCGACTATTGGAAACCGTGGGATTATTTATCGCTGGAATTCTCTTCTGTATCGCGATCGATCGCTGGTTCAAGCGCTCGACCCCCTCCGATATCACTCCCCTCGCCAAACAAGCGCGGCGGTTAGGAACCCTCAAGATCGGCTACCCCGAGGGTATGACTAATCTGGAAGTTCTCCGCGCCCAGGCCTTTCTGGAAAGACGCTTAAAACCCTTTGGGGTGACGGTAACGTGGACGAGTTTTCTGGCCGCTTCCTCTCTGATCGAGGCCTTGAGCAACGGAACGATCGATTTCTGCGGTGGTGGCGGTACGGCGAGTATTTTCTCCCAAGCGGCGGAACACGTCTTCGTCCGGGTAGCCAAGGAAAAATATACCGCCCCGAAAGGTCAGGCGATTCTCGTGCCAGAGGATTCGCCAATAGAGACGTTGGCGGATTTAAAAGGAAAAAGAATCGCCTTCGATCGAGGTTCGAGCGCCCATTATGTCCTTATCCGCGCCCTGATGAGAGTGAATCTAGAATTAAACGATATCGAACCGGTGTATGCAACCCAACCGGAAGCGCTGGTGCTTTTCCGTCGCGGTGAGATCGACGCTTGGGTGGTCTGGGTTCCCTATTCCCCCACCGAGACGCGCACCTATCTGGGAAGATCTTTGGCCGATTTGGAGAGCATCTTCGGGGAAAACGCCTCTCTAGAAGTGCCGACCTATTATTATGCAGTTCCCGAATTGGTGCGGGATTATCCCGATGTACTGAAGGTGATTTTAGAAGAAGTGAACGAGGCAGGTGCTTGGGCGAAACAACAGGAGTTAGAGGCGACGAGACGCTTGGCAGCTCACCACGAGATCGACCCGGCGATCATCACTAATCTCGAACAACGGGCCTCTGAACGTGCCATTATCCCCATCGACGATCGCTCTCTGACGGCCCTACAACACCAAGCTAATATCTTCCGAGACCTGAAGCTGATCCCCCATCGAGTCAATGTGCGCGACGGAACCTACACCCTACAGACGAAACAAAATTGGACCTATTAATCCGACGGCAATATTTTGGGCATTGGTTGGATTTATGCCGCTACCAAATAGCCGATGATCGGGTTTCTAGTGGATATTATCATTATTATTCTCCCTTTTGCATGAGCGCCTGTCCTTATCTAGCAGCGGAATTTAAAGCATCGACAAACTTGAAATGTTTGGTTCTTCAGTTTGTCTTATGCAGTGGACGGTATTGTAAGGAATGAAACCCTTATAGAGACAGGCGTTGCTGCGATTTTTGCCAATTGTTTTCTATCTAGAGCGAACTAATCAATTAAATCTCTTGCCAGATAAGAATTTTGTCGATTTATGCCCCCCTATCGAACCATACCAAGTAACGAAGAAGCACAAAAAACAACGAAAAATAACAAGAAATAACAAGAAAATTATAAAAATTTACAAAAAAGAAGACCAAAAGGGTTGAAAAATAAATCAACGAGCCGTACTATTCAAAAAGTCAAGAAAAAAAACGAATCTTAAAACTGCTGCAAGTGAGTTGGGCGCATTGCCAACCTCTCCCCAGTGGAACAGCGAAAATTCCCAAAACTGACGATTTAGGTTTCTGCTTCATTCATCCCTACATACTATAGTTATGACCACACTCCTAGTCCCAGTTTACCTTGATGCCCTCTACCTCCCCACCAAGACGGACGTACTGGGGGAAATGACTGATTATAGTAAGCTTCCTTACTATAAAGATACTGAATTACAGAAGCGCGGTAGTGCTTATATTAGCGAAACTGTATTAACGGTTCCCTTTACACAACCTGAATTAGGTCTAAAAGCAGGCATTCACCTACACTGGTCTTTACCAGATGCGCTGACTAACGGTATAGCAAGAGATGGAGAACAAGGCATCACATTTCCCCTTGTACCTAATCGCTGGTTAATTATACGACGTGGGAGCAATATAGCAGAAAAAAAATGGGTTGTAGAAAGTGATTATCTGTATCCTGAAGGGGCTACACCAGAAGATACAATTAATATCCTCTATTATCCGGTCACCAATGAGTATCGACCCTGTCGTTTTCTGGGGCGTAAATTAGAATTGGGAGCATGGCGCTCAGGTACGGCAAATGCCCAATATATTCAGGAATTGTCCGCTATTGGACCCTTCGCCACAGTTGACAACTTAGACAACGAAAAAGTTGCCTTTGCTGGTTTTTATCCTAACTGTCGTAGTGTGTTCGGTTTTCATGATGGGGACTTCACCACCAATACAACCCCGCCCAAAGACCTACGATATGATGTCATTGGCTGGTATAGCGACGGCAAAAATGATTATCTTGACAAATTTATCAAAGAACAGTACCCAGACAGAGATCCTTTAAGCCTTTTAGACACTTTGCAAAGTAAAGCTGGCTGGACATTAGAAATAGGCAATAACCAAAGTTTCCCTGATCGTCTTCTCTGTCATGCTTCCCTAAGTTTTGCGCCTGGTGCTTCTGTAACTAACCCACAAGCGATTAAAGGAACGATCGCCGTAGGAAACAACCAAGAAGAAGCCATAGCAGCTTATGTAGCTCGTCAACTGGACACAACAAATACAGAAAATCGCAAAACGATTGAGGAGCAGCTAGAAGCCATACAAATGAGTGGGCGTTTAGTACAGCAAAATCTCGACTTTGGACCCAAGTTTCGACAAGGACTACACGAGGACAGCTTTACTGGCCAATGTAAAGAGATATCATGGCAGGTAGTGCCAGAATCTGATCCCAAAATTTCCCAGTCGGGAAGTGCCAACCCAGCAAATGCCGTGCAAGGCGAGGGAATAATGCAGGTGACATTATCCGCCGCCATCGGCGATCGCATCAGTGAAGTTAATGAAGCACAGCGTGAATACGACCAACAATTAGCAAAAGTTGGCTCAATTCGAGAACAAGTCTATGCTGATTGGTATAAGTATATGCTGGCCACTTATGTTCTTCCTGATCGGGATAAGGAGAAAAGCTTGCTAGATAGAAGCAAAATACAAACACTGGGAACAAGCGCAGTTGATTCTATCAACAAAACAAGCGACAGTGATTTAGTCCAAAGGTTCCTTAAGGACACTGCGGATAACAATCAATATGGGGTAAAAGCCTTAGAGAATGCCATCAAAGCTGCTGGGGTCTTGAACTTACAGAAAAATACAGAAGGTCAAATTATCAGCGCTGCTGCTCCTAAGAATTTTTCTGGCTCCTCTTTTAACAGTGATTCAAAAGCGAGCGGACTTGCCGGGTCGATTAACAGACCTTTTGACAGTAATTCAAATTTTGACAGCGATTCAAAAGCGAGCAGACTTGCTGGGTCGATTAACACACTAATTGCTGAAGTTCAGAAGTTTAACAAAGAATCCCGTTTAATTGCTCCCAAAAAATCAGTCCAAGTCACTGGCGATTCTACCTTAGTGGATGACGATATTGCCATGAAGTGTTTATCTTTCGATGGCAATCAGAATTATAAAATCTCTAATTTAGGAAATATCCAGTCCCTCTCGATGTGGGTAAACATACCAGAGGGAGTTCAGGGTTCCCTTTTAGAGGTAGAAAGCACCAGCCTTTATGTTAATTCTACTAATGGAATTAGCAGCACTTGGCAAAAAATTTACATTAACGGACAACAGGTAAACGGACCGATTAACTGGACAGCAATTCCTAAGAATCGGTGGGTTTTCCTCCACTTAGAGGCTAATAACCCCTTTAGTGGCACCGTCTATTTAATGTCTAACTCTTCCGGTAGCCATCGTTTACGGGGACGCATCGCCAGCGTTAGCTTCCACAAAAAACCCCTATCTCCGACCGAAATTGAGCGGGATTACCAAGACAAAATCGGTTTGTTCCGACCATCTTACACCATCAAAATAGTTCCAGGGCCTCGCTATTGGCAGCCAAATGATCCCGTAGTTTTAATGACTGGGGAAGTCGCTAAACCGACTCGCAACCGTGACGACGAGCGTTTGAGGACAGATGGTTTGCTGCAATGTAAATTATTAACTCAGTCCATTGACTTGCAGAGCTTACCTGACAACACCTTAAATATTTTTGTCCAATTTCTCAACGAGTTTGGCAACAACCCCACAGAAAAAATTGGCTTCCGTCAATGGAAAAATCAGCCTTGGAACCCCTTCCTGTTGGAATGGCAAGTGCAATTGAAAGGTCTAGAACACAAGAGTCAACAAACCAAGAACGACAAGAATAAGCACACTCCAAGTGTAAACTACGACACTAACATCTTCAAAGATAAATATCAATTGCGGGTCGATGGACTTGAAATCACACCGACGGATGCAAGCGCGAATCATTTTGCTGATTATCCCAACCTTTACAGGGGAGCTAGTTTTCTCTCTTCCTCGGCTAGTATGTTGCTCAAGGACAATCTTATAGATTACTTGACTAAGTATTTGTTGCCCGACTATTACCAAGAACAAAATATATCCCCAGACGACCAAACCGAGGACTACCTGGTCAAGAATTTTAACGCTGTCAAGGGGTGGTATGACAAGAAAAACCCCACAGCTAGTGATCCTTTTTCTACTGCGCTGCGGGCCTATCAACAACTGCAATCTCTTAACGGCTGTCTCGCCCAGAGTCTCGGCGGCTTTAGTGATGCGCTACTCACCTATAATCGGACAATTCAGTTAGATGTCAACGATAATCTACTTGCAGCAAATGGACCTGCAAAAGACTTCCTGAAAAACGTGCAGAACACTTTAGAACTTAGCTCTCGTCTCGTACCGGACAGTATTTTGCGATCGCCTTTAACTGGATTCGATTTTAGTCCCATTCGTGTAGGAGGATTAAAAATTACTGATTTACGACTTGTGGATACCTTTGGACAGGTTAATGTCGTGCTTGACACTAACAATAGCCGTGAGATTGTCACTAGCCAACCCCTAACACTGCCATCAGCTTTTGCTAATGTATTATCATCCCATCCCATCTACCTGCCACCCCGTTTAGCCCAACCCGCCCGCTTGAATTTTCGCTGGCTATCGGCCACCCGACCACAGGGGACTCGCCGCAGTAAAAGCAGTAAACAAGATCAGGAAATGAATGAGACCCTCGCCACTAAACCAATCTGTGGCTGGGTTTTGCCCAACAACTTAGATAACAGCCTGACTATTTATGATGATGAGGGCAATGCTCTAGTCATGATTGACCGCACCGCTACATTGCGCTCTGTTCCGGGACTTAATTACGATGAGGAGCAAATTCAGGAAATTATTGATCAGACTAACCCCTATCTCAAGCAAATGGTCTGGTATCTGAGTGATCAAGGAGAGGCATTTATGTCCGATTTCCTCACCACTGTCAATGCAGCCTTACAAACCATTGACCCCGAAGGATTTGCTCAAAATAAAGCCATCTCCTTGCTAGTGTCGCGACCTTTAGCCCTAGTGCGCTCACGCATCAATCTAGATATCCAAGGCATACCCGCCGTTAGCCAGAACAAGATATCTTTCTCTAACGATCTTTTCTACAATAAATTCCGAACCACACAAGCTTTTGAAAAGGTCAAATTCCCCATCCGTATTGGTGAATATCAGCAGTTTAATGATAGTTTGGTGGGCTACTGGGTAGAAAAAGCCGATGGTACTTACACAGACAGCGTTTTTTATGCTCCCCAAAGTTGCTATGTTCCCCACGAAAAGATCAAAACCCTGTTTGAGAATGAAGAAGATCCCACCCCTGACACTCCCTTGAATCTGGAGCAAACCTTAGAGGAAAATACAGCCCAAACTCTAGTGATGTTAATCGACCCTCGTGGACAAGTGAACGCGACTTGTGGCATACTTCCTGCTAAAAGTATTTCTATTCCGCCGGAACAGTATTTACCTGCTTTACAAGCGATCGAAGTTACTTTTTTAGCGGCACCACTTCTGAGTGATCTTAACCCAATCAATGATCTTGATCAGATCAAGCTTTCCCTTCCCGAAGTACCCAATTATGAGTGGTCTTGGTTAGGAAAAGAAGGGAATACCTGGTCAAATCGTCCCCTAGTTCCCTTTGATTCTCAGTCCGTTTACTCCAGTCCACAAAAAATCTATGATGGCTGGTTAAAATTAACCAGAAAAACAGAAACTAATGAATGAAGCCGAACAAATTTCCCTCAAATTAACTTTGGGGGAAGTCAACCAAGTTTTAGAAGCTTTGGGTACTATGCCCTATCGCCAAGTCTATCAACTGATTGGCAAAATCCAGAGACAAGGAGAATCCCAATTAGAGCAACCTGAATCAACCGATTCATGGACTCAAGAAGTCCAAACCGTCAGCGAGTAAAACCCAACCACATACATCAATCTCTTTTTTTCAAGGAGTAATGATCATGCTTACCAGAGTTCCCGAAGAAATCCGTCTTGCCGAAAAGGCCATTGATTTTGGCGAGTTTTTCAGCCAAGAGCCTTTGAAATTTCAGTTTTATTACGGAGAGAACAACCAAGCTGAAATTATTAACACCATCTATTTAGAAGATGGTAATAACCCTTTAACGTTATATTTAGAGGTGTTTAATGATAGCGAACAGGATGTCATCTTTAAAAATTCTAATTCCCTAGCCGGAAAATTAGCGACTGTTCAAGCAGGAGGTTCTCAAGCGGCTAGTGAGAAAAAATGCCATTTTCAACTCCGTTGGGAAAAAGATTTAGGACTTAAACCTAGTGAGATAGAAATAGATGATAAAAGTGGCCAATGGCAAGTCAACTATGACGAAGAATTCCGCTTTTTCTCAATGTATTTTCTTCACCAATCTGGACTAACGTTAAAACCAAATGAGAAGATTCAAATAGGTTTCTCGAAACTTACAGCCAATAATCGCACTGTGAAAAGCAGCAATGTTGAATTGCTGTATGGTGGAATCGGTCTAATTTCGACGGGAACAGCAAACGAACTCATTGAAGAGCAAGTAAGTTCCAAAAACGCGGTTTCTGTAATCAATCATCTCCGCAAGACGGAAATTCCTTTACAATTTCGGGTCTTAGGTTCTAAT
>NZ_JAQMSY010000224.1:0-21067 GCF_028329095.1 Microcystis sp. CS-574 | reverse complement strand
CTTCAACAGGGTCTTCAACAGGGTCTTCAACAGGGTCTTCAACAGGGTCTTCAACAGGGTCTTCAACAGGGAGAACGTCTGGTGATAGAAAATTTATTGAAAGCTCGTTTTGGTAATTTAGACCCAGATTTGTCCGTAATCATTGATCGCATTTTATTATTACCAGTGGAGGAGTTTACCCCTTTAATACTCAATTCATCTCGCACAGAATTAATTGCCCACTTTTCCAATTAAAAGCATAACTCAATCCTTTGATGATACTGGATTTTAAAATTGGCTGATTAACCAGCGCAGGCAATTTTCTGGGCAAATTCGGGGATATTTCAGCTTTCTTGCTAATTTGTGGGCAATTAGCGGCAATTTAACTCTGATGGCCTGAGAATAACTTTTCTAAAGCTTCCTTCAAGGTTGGTTCCATGACAATTTTATTTTGATAAGCAACTGTTACTCTAGCGATTGTCGGGACACTATTTTGGTCTGCCACTAGATACAAAGGTTCTACATAAAGCAGCGATTGTTCAATGGGAATAATTAATAGGTGTCCTTGCAAAACTTTAGAACCGTCCCGATTCCAAAGGGAAATCTGTTGAGAAATATCTGGATCTTGGTTAATTAAAGCCTCAATTTGATTCGGTCCGTACACTAACCTTTGTTTAGGAAATTGATAGAGCAATAACTTACCATACTCTCTATCATCTGAACGAGCTGCCAACCAAGCGATTAAATTTTGCCGACTAGAGGGAGTATAGGGATGGAGGAGAATAAATTCTTCTTTGTCGGAATCGGGCAGTTTCATGATTAAATAATAGGGTGATACAGCCTGGGGTTCCGTGCCGTAAATTTCTAGGGGAATTTCCCATTGATCCTCCCGATTATAAAATACTTGCGGATCGGTCATGTGATAGGTTAATAATCTTTCTGCTTGGGTACTAAATAAATCTTCAGGATAACGGATATGACTGCGGAGAGTTTTCGGCATTTCTGCTAAAGATTTAAAGAGATGAGGAAAGATTTTACTCCACGTCTGAATAATTGGATCATTTTCATCGGCAACATAGAAATTCACTGTTCCATGATAGGCATCCACTACCACTTTGACCGAATTGCGAATATAGTTAAATTTATCTTTCCCCGGGTCAGAATAGGGATAGCGATCGCTGATAGTATAAGCATCAATAATCCAATGTAATTTACTACTACTATCGCCCACATCTGCCGCTACTAAATAGGGGTTGCGATCATAACTTAAAAAAGGGGCAATAGTTTGCACACGATTTTGGACATCACGACGCATTAATAAGCGAGTTTCGGGAGTAAAATCTTGGCTAAATAACATTTGCCAATCCCGCAGATAAAGGGCAAATAGCCAACGTCTCCACCCCGTCCCCACTAGGATTCCTCCCTTACCATCGTAGGTATTATAGACATTTCCATCCCCGCTAGGAAAATCCAATTCTTCTGCGGTGGTGGGAGTCATCACATAATTATTAGTTAATTCCCCGTAGTAAATGCGGGGTTTACCAATGGGAATACTATAATCAATTAATTCGCTAGAGGTTTGTAGAGCTCCTTCGTCTTTATTTGTGCCGATATCTTTGACAAAATAGTAGGGTAAACCCCCGGCAGCCACTAAATTAACTGGGGAAAGAGTGAACCCATAACCGTGGGTATAAACGAGATGTTTATTCACCCAAGTATTAGCAGAAGTGGGAACCGCACTATAATCTAATTCTCTAGCGGCAATAATGGTCTGTTGTTTTTCAGATATTTGACGTTCCTCGATTTTTTCAGGCAGTCCTACGCGTACCCGATAGCGATCGATATCAGCATCAGGGAATTTATAATATAAGCGAATTTGCTGTAATTGTCGGTTAGTTTCTAGCAGTGGTTTGGTGTCCCAAAGACGAATATTATCGATAGTTAGATGGTTTCTCTCTAAAACTTCGGCATTTAATTCGGCCTGTGGATCGAAAACTTGGGCATCAATTCTATCTAAGGAAAAAGCCGCTCTTGTGGATTGAATACTTCTTTCGATATAGGGTCTTTCTCTCACTAATTCATTCGGTTGTACGACAGTTCTTTGCAATAGTCCACTGATACTTGTGCCACTTATCCAAACAATTAAATAGAGAAATACAGGAACTAAGTAGGGGAAAAATACCAACTTTTTCTTAGTATTTTTGTATAACTTGCGACGGTCTTTTTTACCAAATAATGCTTTTTCTCCTAACCATATAGAGGTTATTCCTGCAATAATTCCCAGAATAATTTCAATAAATTGACCAACATGAACATCGATATAACCCGCACCATAAACTACCCCTTCCGGAGAGTAAAGTAGCAGGTAACGCTGAATAATATGGTGTAATACTAGCAGCCCCATTAACCCACTCCACAGGGCGTATAAATGACGCAGTTGCGGACGGGAAAACCCCAGAAATGTTCCCAGAGAAAGACTATTACCCGAAAAAAGATAGGTTAAAATAACAGCAAAAAGAGTATATATTCCCACACCACCGAGCCATAATTCTAGTAACTGCCACAGGGGTAATTGAAAGATATAAAAACCTAAATCATTCCCGTATTGAGGATCGTTAATATTGAAAGGAACACCATAAAAATATTTTAAAAAATTCGCCCACTGCCCAGCAATAATAAAAGATAGCATTACAGTAAATACTATAGATATTATTCTCAAAAAATACTCGGTTTTGATTAATAATCCCAAGACTAAAATAGCAATGATTACCCCTTGCCAAAGATTACTGGAAATATCGGTTAATACTTGCCTAATCCAAACTATTTGCAGAGGAGAACTTAGGGAAGAACTAAGGTTAGGGAGATTAAAATCTGGTGTCCAGAGACTGAGGGCTAGTTTACTGTAATACAATAACATTGACCCAATCCAAGCTCCAATTCCCGTTGTGATAATCAAAAGGCCGAGTAAATTAATACTAGGAGATTGAGGACTAAGAGGATAACTATCTTCTTTGGGTTTTTGCCAACGAAAACGCTGGGCTAAACGTAAATTAGTAAAGATAAAAAGTAGAGAAAGAATAGCACTTCCCCAACCTAATCCCAGTTGCCAAGATAATTGCTTCAGGAAAGTGTTTAAATAACCCATCTCGGTAAACCAGAGGCTATTGGCCACCACTAACACCCCCAACTCCCCGATCACAAGGCAGCCGAGAAACAGTAAAATAGGTTTAGCGATCGAGCTTCGGTTATGTCTGATCAGCATGGATAAAGTGATAAAAGAGAGTCTTCTTTCATTCTAGCGATTTTAGTTTCTCCCTGCTGCTTTTTCTTAATTTAAAGATAAACTTAAGAAACTATAGCCAGGTTAGGGCGATAATTTAGCTGAAAGTCAGCAATTTTCCCTAATTTTAGCGAGGATTAGCAGACTGGAGTATTTCCCGAAAAATCCTGCGTCGATAGGAAGGAGATTCATTGCTCATATTCCATAAAGTTTCGTAGAAAAAGAAAGAAACACCAAAATTTTTTTGTCTCGATTTTTCCACTTGTTGAGTAATATTAACCATCGGAATCGGACGACCTTTTAAACCAGATAAAATCCCAATAGCTACGGGGATAGATTCTCTAGCTTGTTGTAATTCTGGTTGGGATAATTCCAGGTCAAAGGCGTTCATATCAGTTCGATACACTTGTATTATTAATTCATCAATCAAGTTTTTTTGTTGCCATTTTTGCCAATCTAAAAGATAAAATTCTAGGGAGAAAGTGTAGGGATTAGGAGATAGGGAAATAATCGCTCTAGGTTGGTGCTTTTTAATCGTCTGGGCTAAACTATTCATGTAGTCAGTAATTTTATCGGCCCGCCATTGAATCCATGCTTTATCTTGGTAATCTTGCGGTGGTAATTGTCCCGAATGTTCCCTTTGATAGAGTTTAATTGTGGTTTCATCATAGCCAAAATCGGCGGGATAACCAAAATGGTCATCAAACTGAATTCCTTCTATATCGTAGTTAGTAATAATCTCACTGACTAAATCGGTAATAAAGTTTTGTACTTGCGGATTTAAGGGATTTAACCACACCCGTTGATGCACTTTTCCTTCCCACCAAATCACACTTTTATCCTGTCTTTGGGTTAACCAATCGGGATGTCGTTTGGCTAATTCTGAATCCGCAGGAGCCATAAAACCAAATTCAAACCAGGGAATAATTCTTAATTTTTTCCGATGACCTTGGCTAATTATTTCCTTTAAAAAGTCACGATTTTTTAAGGATTCATGGGGATCGATCGCTCGTCCTGTCACTTTTTCTGCTACCCTAGAAGGATAGAGTGTATAACCCCAATTCCAGACCGTGGGATAAATAGTGTTAAAGTTTAAATCGGCCAACCTATCAAGGGCATCTTTTAGGATTTCCGGTTTAAATAATACTTCACTATCGATATTAGTTAACCAAACTCCACGAATTTCGGGTTTTTCTTGGGTTTGATTGCTGGATTGTGCCGGATAATTAAAGGTTATCGTCATGATACAAGCAAAGATAATTAAAAATATTAACCAGCTTATTTTCCCGTATCTTTGACTATAAATCACTAAACCATCGGCGAAATTATTAAAGGTTTTACTGATTTTATTCATAATGGGAAGTGGGGGAGTGGGGAGACTTATCAGTTATCAGTGAACTGATAACTGATAACTGATAACTGATAATGGCTAAATTATCTCTCTAAATTGCGAGGATCTAGAGAATCGCGTAAACCATCACCGAGTAAATTAAAAGCTAAAACGGTGAGAATAATTAACAAAGCAGGTGGCCAAATTAACCAGGGTTGTAGAACAATAATTGAGGCATTGGTAGCCAAAGAAAGCATATTTCCCCAACTAGGATCCGGTTGTTGAATTCCCAAACCAATTAAACTTAAAACCGATTCGGCCACGATAAATCCCGGCACGGCTAACGTAGCGGAAATAATGATATAACTAGCAGTTTGGGGCAGCACATGACGCAGAATAATATAAAGAGGTTTTGCTCCCATAGCTTTAGCAGCCTGAATAAATTCCTGTTCTTTCAGGGATAAAACTTGACCGCGAATTACCCGCGCTAATCCCGACCAACTGATAAAAGAAGTAATCAGGACGATTAATAAAAAGCGCTGGGTGCTGGTTAATCCTGCGGGTAAAACCGCTGCTAGGGCTACGAGTAAATATATGCCGGGGATAGTCATTAAAACTTCCACAAAACGCATTAAAATCGCATCTAACCAACCGCCAAAATAGCCAGAAATGCCACCGACAAATAAACCAATAGGGAAAGAAATTAAAATCCCGACCAAACCGATAAATAAACTAATTCTGCCTCCGAAAATCAGGCGACTAAAACTATCGCGTCCCGATTCGTCAGTTCCCAATATATTGATTCTACCATCGCCGATGACCCCGAACAGATGGATATCAAAAGGAATACCGGGGAATAAAGTTACTTCCTTCCATTTTGGCGGCAAAGGTAGGCGAATTTGACCGAAATTATAGGTTTCACCCTGAACCAAGAGACGCAGCGGCAAGGGTTTGTTAAAATCTCTAATTAGCTTCCGCTCACCAGTTTCTATATTAATAGCACTTTGAGTGGTGGGATAGACGTGGGGGCCAATCCACTCACCCTTGTTACTTCCCGACTGCGAGCGCCAAAAGATTTCGGTGGGGGGTAGGAGAGACTGACCGGGTTGGGAGGAGTAGGGAGAGTAGGGAGCGACAAAATCCGCCGCCATTACGCTTAAATAGAAGATTAACAGTAAAACTGCTCCCCAACGAGCGAGAGGATTATCTTTGAGTTTGTGCCACCAGTCCATAGGCGATGAGGTCAATAGGAGAGTTAATCTTTATTTTGTCAGTTTGATTGCTACAATTCATCATACCAACAAAAAAGCTGTCTAATGTTTATTAATCCCCTTGTTTATGAGAAATCTCCTGTCTATCGTCAAGATTTTGAGACAGCGCAACCGTTTAAGCATTTGGTCATCGATAATTTTTTAGTGAGGGAGCAAGCGCAAATTTTGCTAGAAAATTTTCCCAGTTTTAATTCGCAAAAAGCTATTAGTGAGTTAGGAAAAGTTGGCGGGAAGGCGGTTAATGAGGATTTAATCGGTTTGGGGGGTGTTTATCAACAGTTTGGCTGCTACGTTCAAGCTCAAGAGTTTTTAGAGTTAATTTCCCAATTAACCGGTATTGATAATTTAATTCCAGACCCTAGTTTTTATGGGGGTGGAACCCACGAAAATTTACAGGGTCAAGAATTAGACCCTCACATTGATTTTAACCTCGATGAGCGTCATTGGTATCATCGCCGCTTGAATTTATTAATCTATTTAAATCCCCAATGGCAAGCAGATTGGGGAGGTAATCTAGAGTTACATTCCAATCCACGTCAACCGGAAGAAAATAAGATTAAATCTTTTGTACCTATCTTTAATCGTTGTCTTATTTTTGAAACCAATGAATATTCATGGCATGGATTTTCTCAGATTAATTTACCAGAAAATAAACGGCATTTATCGCGTAAATCTCTGTCTATCTATCTCTATACCAAAGAACGTCCGAACCAGGAATTATCACCATCTCATACAACTTTTTACATCCCGCGCCCGCTGCCAGAAAATATTCAACCCCATCAAGTTTTAAGCTCGGAAGATTACCAACAAATTAAAATTTTACTGAAAAGACGGGATGATTTAATTCGTTTTTATCAAGATAGAGAACTGAAAGAATCTCAGGATTTAGTTAGTTTAAAATCCCATATTAAGCGCTATCTATCCCTCCAATATCCTCGCCTATGGAAAATTATTAAAAGTTTACTCCGTTGGCGAAAGTGACCTGAGAAAAAATCCCTACTTTCCAATCAGAGAGAGTAGGGAATAATCAAAAAAACTAACTGGGAACTTAGCCTAATAACTGGGTAGCACGCGCAGTTAAAGCATTGGCAGTCAAACCATTATAGGCCATAATTTCCCCGGCGCTGGCGGTGGTTTCTCCCCGTTTCCAAGCGAAGACATCCCGACGCGCATTACTGCGTAACATAATCGGTTCTAACATGGCGCTTGTACCACCGGTTACTCCGATTAAAGCATCACCAGCAAAGAGACTGTCAAAACCAGCATCATCGAGGAAATTATTATCAGCTTCCGAGCTAGTTTCACTCATCACATCGCTAGGACGGTAGAGACGACGGGGATTAATTACCGAGACGATTTTTACCCCGATTCCTGCTGCTTCTAACTGTTGTGCAGACTCAAAGACGGGTAATAAAGTCATATCACCAATGACGGCAAAAACGACTTTTTTACTGCCTTCCGATTCCTGGAGAATTACGCCGCCTTTTTCTAAAGCTTGACGGGTTTGCTCAAAGCTGGTTCGCACTGGTAAAGGCGATTTACTAGCGGTGACTGTAATGCCTTTATTGCTAGTTCCTAACGCCCATTCATAGCAGACTTGAATACTGTTAGCATCGCAGGGAAAGAGAGGGAAAATATTACCATTTCGCATCATAGCAGCGAAATAATTTTCAATCTCTGGGCGTTGGTGTGTCCAACCATTACGTCCTTGCTCCAAGGCTCCGGCGGTGAATAAAGTAATAGTAGAAGGGGTGGGACGACGTAACTCGGCCATCGCTTGGGTTACAGTCTGCCAAATCGGTAAACCATTGATAGCAAAAGACTCGTAGGAACACCATAAAGTCCGCGCTCCCAAGAGAGATAAACCAACGGCTAATCCAGCACAGGCATCCTCGCTTAAAGGCTCATAAACTTGACCTTTCGGACTCTGGAAATAGGTATCATCGCTGGTGGGGTGAATAATCTTTAAACCGACGTTAATATTATTAATTCCCGAAGCGGCATTACCATCAGCATTAGTGACAACAAAATTGGGGTCAGCTTTACCCACAGCTACCACTAATTCCCCCATAGCAGTGGTGGCCACTTTTTTATCTCCACCCACAGTATATTCGGTCATCGGTAAGGTTCCTAAATCCGGCAGCGGGAAGACTTTTTCCGTTACCACTGTTTCCGCTGCCGGACCCCCTCCAGAGCGCTCGAAATTAGTACGAACAATTGCCCAAGCTTCAGGGAGTAAAGCGCGTTCTTGTAAGGCAGCAACGATATAATCTTTTTCTAGAGAATCTCCCGGATAAAGATTATGGGAAGCCGCTCCCCGTTTGTGAACTCCCGCCCCTTTCAGTTGTTTAATAATGATCACCGTTAGTTTACCACCTAGGGCTAATTGGGCGGCTTTATCCGTGGCTATTAACACCGCTTTCATGAACTCCAGACGCTGGTTAAAAGAGAATTTGGTGCTATCTACATATTCCCCATTTTGATTAGCATCATCGAAGTCTTTAGCATTAATAAGAATCACTTCCTCGAAACCATTACCGCGCCAATAGGCTTCCATTTCGGCGTTAGTTTTCAGGGACACCATGCTATGGTGTTCTTGGGAATAGCCATTCCAGACTAAAATCGGCAGAAAATTGGTAATTTCGGGATAAGCAGTGTGAAAATGACCAAAACTACTCATGATGTAGGGTTCTCCTAAACCACCATCCCCGATAGTCACAGGGAAAAGGGTATTAGGGTGTAATTTGGCCGCCGCCATGGCGAAATGTTGGCCTTGGCCCAAAGGACCAGCCGGCCCGAGCAGTCCGGGGATTTGTCCAGAAAGATGCCCTAAAAGTCCGTGTTTTTCCCGAAAACGTTCTCCCAATTCCCTGACGTTGCTGATGCCCATGGCTTCGAGAGAGCGATCGAGAAAGACGTTACTATAAAAACCGGGGGCATGATGGCCCACTTCGGTGAAAATATTTTTCTGGCCTAACATCATCAAAGAGGCAATTACGTCGGCAGCGCTGGCAAAACCGCCGGGGTGTCCCGATTCTTTGGTAGCGGTGATTTGTAGGGTGAGGTAACGCAAAGCATCGGCGGCTAGGAGGGTTTGATAGATAGCATTTGGGTCATTAGGAGCAATAATAGCAGTTTTTCCCTCAGCGATAGCGGCTTTTCCTGCATATTTATCAAATTCGGGTAAGGAAGTCCCAAAATATTTTATCCCTTGACAAAAATCGGGAATTGTGCTAGTAGCTGTCATAAAATTAATATACCCCTTTACATACAGGCAATCATTAAAACTATCTTACAGTTAGCGGTAACTCTCGATAGATGCGAGATTGCAGGGGTTTTCCATAGGCGATCGACTATTTGTGCTACACTGATCGCCAATGTTAGCAATAAAATTAATCCTATTGATCATGTTAAATAGCAGCCAATTACAGCATTTAATCAGCAAATCACTGCGTTATCTATTAATTATCGGCACTATTGCCCCTCTAACTTCCTTAGAGGCTCGCCCAGTCCAAGCTACTCCTCCTAGTAGTGCTGCACCCCCTAAAGAAGCAATTGCCCCTATCCCCGCAGAAAGCAAAGAGTACACCCTAGGAGAAGGGGATAAAGTCCGCGTCACCATCTACCAAGTCGCGGATTTAAGCGGCGATTTCCTTGTTTTAGCCGATGGAACCCTAACTTTACCTCTGATTGGTAGCGTCAAAGTGGAAGGAATGACCGTCACCGAAGCCAGCCAAACCCTCGCCAAACGTTACACCACCTATCTCAAACGTCCCGTGGTTACTGTTAGCGTTCTCACCCCCCGGCCTCTGCAAATCGCCATCGCGGGGGAAGTCAATCGTCCGGGTACTTATACAATTAACCCCGAACAAAGCCAAAAAACGCCCCTATTGACCGAAATAATCCGGCAAGCGGGGGGAGTGACTACGGTGGCCGATATTGGTCAAGTTCAAATCCGACGCAACCTCAAGGGACAAGAACAGCTGATTCAAGCCAATCTCTGGCAATTAATCCAAAAAGGCGATACAACCCAAGATATTAGCCTTAGAGATGGTGATAGCATTGTTATTCCCACTAAAACGACCCTTAGTGTCGGGGAAGTCAATCAATTAGCCGATGCCAATTTTGGACTAGATAGCGATCGAGAAATTAATGTTACTGTGGTGGGAGAAGTTTATCGCCCAGGGTCCTATCGTATTGTCCCCACTGCCAACAATAACAATAATAATGACCTAGATCGCGGCGGCACCAAGAAACCGGCCCGACTAACCCAAGCTATCGAACAAGCGGGAGGCATCAAACCCCTCGCCGATATCCGACAGGTGCAAGTGCTGCGTTATACTCGTGACGGTTCCCAGCAGAAAATCCCGGTAGATCTGTGGAGTTTGCTCGATAAAGGTGATATGACCGGCGATATCTTTCTTCAAGAAGGGGATACGGTGATTATCCCCACCGCGACTGAAATCTCGGCCAAAGAATCGGAAACCCTTGCATCGGCCAGTTTTGCCCCTAAAACCATTAACGTGAAAGTGGTCGGGGAGGTGAAAAAACCGGGGACAATTGAAGTTCCCCCCAATACCCCTCTCAATCAGGCAATTTTAACCGCAGGAGACTTTGATAAGCGTCGGGCCAATCAGTCCACAGTGGAATTAATTCGTCTCAATCCTAACGGAACCGTCACCAAAACCTCAATTAACGTCGATTTTTCCCAGGGTATCAACGAGAAAACTAACCCGATTCTCCGCAATAATGATGTGGTGGTGGTTCATCGTAGCAATCTGGCCTCTGCCACCGACACCCTCGGCACGGTTTTAAGTCCCTTTACCGGTCTGACAGGCTTTTTCAACGGATTTTTAAATCTTTTACGTTAAAAAAGTTTACTTTACCCGGATGTCATTAGCTAAGTAATCGAGCTAATAATAGATATAGAAACGGCGAAAAGTCGTGAGCGGTCACGGCTTTTCTGCTCAATAGACTCAGGAAAGAAAACTATGATTTTTCTCCTTACTCTAGCCCTAATCTCCCTGTCGATTAGCTACAATGTTCACGGCGAAATAATTAGCCTCAGTACCTGCTTATTGGGTCTTTTTTGTGGCTTATTAAGTTTGTTCTTTACACCCCTACTGGTAAAGGTTTTTATCCTTGTCACTTTAGTCCTCTTTAGCTGAGATTTTAAACCCTAAACTCGACTAAAACCCTAAGCATACTTAACCCATCAAAAAAACTGTTATGCAAAAACGCTATCTCGGTCAGACTAATATAGAAATTACTCCCCTTCTCGTGGGTACTTGGCAAGCAGGAAAAAAGATGTGGGCAGGTATTGAAGATAAGGAAAGTATTAGGGCTATTCGTGCCGCTTTTGAGGCAGGAATTACCACTATAGATACAGCCGAAATCTACGGGGAAGGTCACTCGGAATCGATTGTCGCTCAAGCTTTGGCCGATGTGCGAGAACAGGTAATTTATGCCACCAAAGTTTTTGCTAATCACCTTAAATATGAGCAAGTTATCGCAGCTTGTGATCACTCTTTAAAAAACCTCCAAACTGATTATATCGATCTTTATCAAATTCATTGGCCTAGTGGCTCATGGAACACGGAAATAGTGCCTATTTCTGAAACTATGGCTGCTCTTAATTATCTGAAAGCACAGGGAAAAATTCGTGCTATAGGGGTTTCCAATTTCTCCCGCTCTCAACTGGAAGAAGCTCGTCAATACGGCAGAATTGAGAGTATTCAACCTCCCTATTCTCTCTTTTGGCGCTCGGTAGAAAAGGAAATTATGCCCTATTGTATAGACAATAATATTTCTATTCTGGCCTATTCTCCCCTTGCCCAAGGTTTATTAACAGGAAAATTTAGAAACGGTTATCAGTTGGCAGCAGAGGATCATAGAATTAAAAATAAACTCTTTCATGGCGAAAACTTTCAGAGGGTACAAGCGGCTTTAAATCAATTAGAACCGATTGCTAACCGCTATCATTGTTCCCTAGCTCAATTATCTCTGGCTTGGTTAATCAAGCAACCTCAAACTAATGCAATTGCTGGGGTAAGAAATGCCGCTCAAGCAGTTAATAACGCTCAAGCAATGACAATTAATTTAATCCCAGAAGACCTAAAATTAATTGATAATATCGGTAAACAGGTAACTGATTTCTTAGATGATAATCCTGTGCTGTGGGATTTTTAAAAATTATGCTATGCAGCAGTTGTCCTAAGGGTGAGGATAGAAGTTTTGGTTAATTCTCAGGAAAAAGCCTGTATAATGATGGCTATAGTCCGATTCTTACCGCAGGATTATCCCTATGGCTAAATCGAAAAAACACAATCTGCAATGGATTAAAGAAACCCTCGACTTAAATCCGGATCATAACTGGAAATCTAGTCCGGGTAACAGTATTTTTGTAGCTGGTCGCGGTGCAGTTCGCTTTGAAGTTCCTCAAGATTGGCATTTTGAACCCGATGATAATTCCTTTCGTTTTTTAGATAGAAAACCCCCCGATGATGATTGTCGTTTAGAGGTTTCCTATAATTTACTTCCCCCCGGAGATTGGAAAGAATTACCCCTAAAAGGAATGGTCAAAAAGTTAGCTCGTGAAGATAGCCGCAATCCTCACGAAATCGGCGAAGTTATCCAAGAAAAACGTCAAACTGTCCGCATTGTTTGGGTGCAAATTCAATTCATCGACCCCCAAGAAAATCGTCCCGCTTATTCGCGCATTGCCGTGGGTATTGGTTCCGGGGTTCAATGTTTAATTACTATGGATTATTGGGTCGATGATGCGGACAAATTCACCCCCGTCTGGGATACGGTTATCTCCTCGCTGGTGTTAGGTTTATACATTCGTGATCCCCGCAGCGGTTTAGCTTTCCCCGACTAAAGGTAATAGCAATTTTGCAGGAAAATTTCCTTGACAAAAAACCTTAATTGTGATAATAGAAAAATCGATCGCTCGACTCTGGTGGGGATAGCTGCCGGTCCCCGCATTGACGGGATGTGCAGGAAAGCAAGAGGCACTGAGACTCAAACGCAAGCTATGACCTTGAGGAATAGTGATAAAAGTAGCCTGCATGGCCATATTTAGGGATGATTCGGGATTATTTACCCGTTTATAACCCTGAGTGATATTAAAAACTCGACCATCGGGGGTAACTTGAGAAACCACCGCACAGATATCGAAACTAACCGCGTCTGCTTGACAATAACAATCCAGACGGGGACTACCCAAAATCGTTAAATCCTTCTCTAGGGGGGGAGAAGTGTAGGTAATCACATCACTGCGACAGTCTAGCATGGTGCGGTCGAATATTCCCCCCGGTAGGGCGCTATGACCTCCTAAAGATGGCACCGGTCGCCAAGGATCGTGAACGATGGTATCCTCGATCGCAGGTTCTAACAAAATCGCGCTTAATTTCCCCTCATCCTCGCGCAGATTGGCTAAACCCTGACTAGCAAGATAATAAATTTGCTGATTTTCTGTGGAAAAATTTTCCAGATATTGCCATTGATTAGACCCCATTTGAAATAGATACAGGGGAGGATTTTTAAATAACTCCGTTTCCTGACCTTTTAAGAAATAATCAAACCATTGCAGCTGCATTTTATCCACAGGACTAATTGCCTCTTGACCATAATCTATCTCTCCTACTTTTCTCCCCCAGGGTAGATGAGTCCAAGGACCAATAATTAGTCGTTGGGGATAGATAGAACGCACTTGCATTTCTTGGTATAAACTCAAAGTTCCCCGGAGATGAGGATCGAACCAACCCCCGATATGTAACATCGGCAAATCGATATTTTTTAAAAGGTGTTGCGGTGATAAATTTTGCCAATAGTCATCGGGAAGATAACGAGTAATCCAATCGTGATAAAAAGAATCGGCGGCTAAATCCTGTAAAATTTGGGGAGAGGCAGCAACAGGATCAAAAAGGGGTAAATTTCGGGAAGCTGCCCAGAGTTTTTGATAGGCAGTTTCGTCCCCTTTTAATCTAGCTGTTTCCGCAGCTAATTGTATTGACCAAGCGAGATTATATTGTAAATTAAATGCTTCATTTTCATAACCCCAATCTCGATATAAATCGTGAGCAATCATCGCTGGGCAAATAGTTTTTAAAGCACCATGACCATTAGCAGCCGCATATAATTGGGTCATTCCCTGATAGGAAAAACCATACATTCCCACCACACCCGTATTATTAGGAATAGTTAAAACCCATTCAATAGTTTCTAATCCGTCGCTAATTTCATGGGCAAATAAATTAAAATTTCCCGTCGAGTTTCCCCGTCCCCGCACATCCTGAATTACTACAATATAACCCTGACGTGCATACCAGCTAGGATGGGCATAAACCACCGTGGAAGCGATCGCTTTTCCGTAGGGTTGTCGCATTAGTAAAATGGGAAAAAATTCCCTACTATCGGGACGATAAATATCGGCAGCTAAACTAATTCCATCTTTGGTGATGAAACTAGCTGTTTCTTTTTTTATGGGGTAGGGATTAAACATTATTATCTCTTTCAGATAAAAAATACTGTCAGGTGGCTCAATCGAGAAAACTTGACCAAGACTAGATAAAGCTTAACTAAATGTTACAATAAAGACGGACTGCCTCAACTGCCTAGGACTGGAGAAAAATCAGCGATGCTACGACTAGAGAAAATTAGTAAGATTTACCCGACGGGAGAAGTGTTAAAAGATGTCACTTGGGAAGTAAAAACTGGCGATCGCATCGGGTTGGTGGGAGTCAATGGGGCCGGAAAATCCACCCAACTGAAGATTATTATGGGGGAAGTGGAACCCACCGCCGGGGAGATCATCCGTCCTACCAGTCTCCATATCGGCTATCTTACCCAAGAATTTGAAGTGGATCCCCGTCGGACGGTACGCGAGGAATTTTGGACGGTGTTTCAAGAAGCGAATCAAGTCCACCATCAACTAATAGAAATTCCCCAGCAGATGGAAAAAGCTGATCCTGAAGAATTAGATCGCTTAATTCATCAATTGGATCGCTTACAAAGACAATTTGAAGGGTTAGATGGTTACGGATTAGAAGCACGCATCGAGAAAATTTTACCAGAAATGGGCTTCACTGTTGATGACGGCGATCGCTTGGTAAGTTCTTTTAGTGGTGGTTGGCAAATGCGGATGAGTTTAGGTAAAATTCTCCTGCAAACTCCCGATATTTTACTCCTCGATGAACCGACTAACCATTTAGACTTAGAAACCATTGAATGGTTAGAAAAATTCCTCAAGGATTTAACCACTCCCATGGTCATAGTGTCCCACGACCGGGAATTTCTTGATCGCCTCTGTACCAAAATTGTCGAAACTGAAAGGGGAGTTTCTACCACTTATTTAGGTAATTATTCTGCCTACCTACAGCAAAAATACGAACAACAATCCGCTCAGTTAAGTGCCTACGAACGTCAACAAAAAGAACTAGAAAAACAGCAAGTTTTCGTCGATCGGTTCCGGGCCAGTGCCACCCGTAGCACCCAAGCAAAAAGCCGGGAAAAACAATTAGAAAAGGTGGAAAAAATTGAAGCACCAATCGCTGATGTGCGTACCTTAAAATTCCAGTTTCCTTCAGCAGTGCGTAGTGGTCGAGAAGTGGTAACGATTAAAAATCTTGTTCACATTTACGATGATAAAATTCTCTTTTTGGGAGCCAATCTGGAAATAGAAAGGGGCGATCGAGTGGCGTTTTTAGGCCCCAATGGTGCGGGAAAATCGACGCTTTTACGCTTAATTGTTGGGTTAGAAGCTCCCACAGAAGGCTCGATCGAAATCGGTAAACATAACGTTATTCCTAGTTATTTTGAGCAGAACCAAGCGGAAGCTTTAGACCTAACTAAAACTGTTTTAAATACCATTCATGATGAAGTTCCCGATTGGAAAGATGTGGAAGTTCGCAGTCTTTTGGGGCGATTTTTATTCAGTGGGGAAACGGTATTAAAAAAAGTAGAATCCTTGAGTGGTGGCGAAAAAGCACGTCTTGCTTTAGCCAAGATGTTACTTGCTCCCGCTAACTTATTAATTCTCGATGAACCCACTAATCACCTCGATATTCCCGCCAAGGAAATGTTAGAATCGGCTTTAAAAGTTTATGAAGGCACGGTTTTAATTGTTTCCCATGATCGTTATTTTATCTCCCAGGTAGCTAACAAAATTGTCGAGATTCGGGATGGTGAATTAATTGTCTATGCGGGAGATTATCACTATTATCTAGAAAAACTAGACGAAGAAAAACAAAAAGCCGAACAAAAACGCATTGAAGCCGAAAAAGCGGCCAAAGCTGCCGCTAAACGCGCTAAACAAAAGGCCAAAAAAGGTTAGAATGTAAAGTATCACCCTATCCACGATTATCTATTCATTAATTAATCTTATGGCAGCTATAAAAGTAGGCGATCGAGTTCCTAATTTTTCTCTCCCCTCCCAAACAGGGACAACGGTTAATATCAGCGATTTAATCGGTAAAAAATCCCTGGTCATTTATTTCTATCCCAAAGATGACACCCCGGGTTGTACCGCAGAATCCTGCGCTTTCCGCGATAGTTACGAAGTGTTTACCGATGCAGGTGCGGAAGTTATTGGGATTAGTGCCGACAGTCCCCAATCTCATCAACAATTTGCCCAAAAATATAATCTTCCCTTCACCCTTTTAAGTGATAGCGATAACCGAGTGCGGAAATTATTCGGTGTTCCCGCTACCTTATTTGTCCTCCCCGGACGAGTTACCTATATCATTGATAAAGAGGGAATCGTCAGACATATTTTTGATTCTATGTTAGATTTTAAGGCTCACGTTACCGAATCTTTGAACACAATTAAATCTTTTTAGGTTGATGATCACGAAAGAAATCCCGATCAGATAATTACTTGGGAAGAAATTAAAACATCTATCCGATAATTGTGCTGATTCTGACTAAAAAATACGCCAATTAAAGTCTGAATTGCTGCTTCTCCTCTGGTTTTGGCTGATCGCTTATGGATCAAAACTGATCTTAAAACAGAGGAGGAAAAACCACGGTTCTCAACTTAGTTGGGGTTTAACTAGGAGGATTTTTATGCCAAGTAAAATAAAAAGTTGCTCCTTCACCTGCTTGAGATTCTATCCAAATTGTACCTCCTTAACTGTCTTTAGAGACTAGATAGTGATCGGTTGTTCTCCTCGGTTTTAGCCAGCGTCAACCATCGCCAACGTTGATATGTTCTGCTTGTGGAAAAGCTTGCTCAGAAGTGGCAACCCTTTCTAAAAAACAGAAGGGATCACAGTCATCTAATTGAGATAAATTATCAAAACAATCATCGATCGCTTTTCTGGATAAAAAAGGTACTTATAGCGGTTCTCACACCTGTCTGGTAAACTTAAACCTTTGCTGATTAAGCTTTTTAACATCGATAATGTACCTCTTGCGAACAGGAAACGCTATATTATAGAAAAATATTGCTGAGATTTTTCCTATGCCTCTAATTAAAATTCAAACTTCTGTCACCTCCCTCGATGATGAGACAGTTAATCAACTTTTGCAGAGTCTTTCGGCTAAATTAGCTAAACATCTGGGAAAACCCGAATCCTATGTGATGACAGCTTTAGAATCGGGGATAAAAATGACTTTTGCTGGCACTTTTGAGCCAGTGTGTTATGTGGAGATTAAAAGCGTTGGTTCTATTTCCGCCGCTCAAACTAAAAGCATGAGTAGTGATTTTTGTCAAGAAATTGAGGCTTATTTAGGAATACCGAAAAATCGCATTTATCTAGAATTTGCCGAGGCGAAAGGTGATCTTTGGGGATGGAATGGCACTACTTTTGGCTAATTTATGCCAAAATTATCGGAGATAGGGCTTATTTTAACTCTCTGGTTAAGATTTTTGCCTGTTCAATCCAAGCTAACATCACCGCAATATCGGGACATAAATCGCGTCTTTGCAGATTAGCCACCTGAAAATTGATGTTTGTGCCAATTGCGGGGATGAGCCTTTTTCTGTCAACTCTTGAGGTTGACGCGTTTCATTTTTGAATTGGCGGATGGTATTAAAGTAGAATATAGGGATTATACTAAGTATAGAAAAATTACAGCTTTGTTTCTAAAGATGAAGTGTAACCTAATTTGGTATCGAATCCTGACGACCGGCTCCCCAAAACGAAAACTTTGTACTTCACCATTAAGATAACTGCTATAAGATGAATTTATTAGAAGAAGTTAAGGCAAAAACTAAAGAATTTCGTACCGATAACTATCCTATGTCAATCGGAGAGATTATTAGTCTTTATAATAACAAAGAAATGACAATTAATCCAGATTTTCAAAGATATTTTCGTTGGACAATAGCCCAAAAAAGCCGATTCATAGAATCGATACTATTAGGAATTCCTATTCCCTCTATTTTTGTCTATCAGAGAGAAGAAGATAGTGTTTGGGAATTGGTGGATGGATTACAAAGGATTTCAACAATTTTGGAATTTGTTGGCGATTTAAGAGATGAGGACGATGAAACTAAGAAAAAACCGAAACTGGTGCTTCAAGGTACTAAGTTATTACCTAGCTTAAACGGAGTTATGTGGGAAGGTGCAGAGGAAGGAGAGTATAATTTGCCCCCATCTCTAAAAATAGATTTCAAAAGAGCGAAAATACAGGTTCAGATTATCCAAAAAGAATCGGATAAAAATGCTAAGTTTGAAGTTTTTGATCGTTTAAATACCGGTGGCTCTTTTTTATCTTATCAAGAGGTGCGTAATTGTCTTTTGATTATGCTAGATAAAAGCCTATATAAGTGGTTAGAAGACTTGGCAGAAAATGAGAACTTTAAAAATTGTATTTCCCTATCCGAGCGATTAAGACAAGAACGCTACGACTTGGAACTAATTCTTAAATATTTTGCCCTGTCTTCTCCCACATTTGATCCAAAATCATTGAACAAAAAAGAGGTTAATGAATATTTGACTGACTATCTGATAGAATTATGCAATTCCACCACTTTTGATCGTGTGTTAGAGCAAGAAAAATTCGCTAAAATGTTTTTATTGCTTGATCAAGCGACGAATGAAGATACTTTTACCAAATATGATGGAACAAGATTTAAGGGTAAATTTCTCGATTCTGCTTATGAAGCGATCACCACAGGATTACGAGAAAATATTGATGATTACTCTACTCAAGATATTGAACTGCTAAGAACAAAAATTCAGGAAATGTGGTCAGAATCTGACTTTATTTATAACATCGGTACGGGATCGAGAGCTAGAACTAGAATGCTCAAAATGATTGAATTTGGCAAAAAATATTTTAAAAAGTAATGAGTAAAGATAATAGAACTATCGAAATTCTCCAGAAAAACTTAGATGAAGATATGGCATGGCGAATCAGAGAACTTAGTATTTTAAAAACTAAAATTCCTCCACAAAAAGGAACTGAGCAAGATGTATTAATTAGAGCCGGAATAACCACTCTCTATGCCCATTGGGAAGGTTTTATTAAATATGCAGCAGAATGTTATTTGCAGTTTGTTTCCTTAAAAAAATTAAATTATCATGAACTGGATTACTGTTTCGTTGCCCTTAGTTCTAGAAAATCTATAAATGAGTTAATAAAAACCAATAAATTTAAGTTACAAAAAGAGATGATCAAAAATTTACTTGATAACCTAGAAAATAAAGCTTATATACCCTACGAAAATATTATTAACACCAAATCTAATCTCAATTTTGAAGTTTTCACTGATATCTGTACTATTCTAGGAATTGATGATAGTGATTATCAACTGCGGCAGAAAGCTATTGATGAACAACTTCTCACCCCAAGAAATAAAATTGCTCATGGCAAGTATTTAACTATCGATTATGAAGAATACATCAATACTTATAATTTAGTAATTAAATTAATCAGAGATTTTAAAGATGATCTATTAAATGCCGCCGTGACAGAACAGTATAAAAAAGTCAAAAGTATATAGGGTTAATACTAAATCCGTTGAGTATGCGCTACATATCAGAACAGGCACTCATGCAAGAGACAAAAGGGGAAATAAATAATCAGTTTTTAATAACCGGATTTAGTATGACTCCATCACTATCAAGAACTGTTCCAATAGTGGCAAGAGACGAAGTGACTAATCGGAGTAACTTGTCTTTTGTCTCTGCCAAATTCTTATCTTCTGTATTGCGCTGTAAACTTTGAGTATTATAAATTTTTTTAATTAATTCTTCACCAGCAGAAAAAACATTACTATCTGAATATTTGGTTGTCCTGGCTTCTTCAAAAAATATATTAATTCCCTCTGACCATTCAGCTTTTAACTCTGAGTCATCTACTTGCTCTAATAGATTATTACTAAGAGATTGAAGTTCTTGAAGCTGCGTTTTGACATGAGGTGCTTTCGCATAAATTCTTCCCCAAGTGGCCAAAAAATCAAAAGTTTGTTCGGCAATTAAAGGGGTTCCGTCCGCAAGACTAACTTTAAAAAAAGCGTCGAGGGCAGGGGCAAGAAGCGCAAAAATTGGTAATTCCCAACTATTGACAGAAGCGGTAAGAACAAGTAGGCTGATTCTAGATGGACTATCAGGGGGAATACTATTGCGAGATAAAATTGACGCAATAAATAACCAAACAACCTCATTGTTAATCTCGCTGTCATTCTGTAGAAGCTTACGTCCCAATACCCCTAAGCCGATTTCTGAAGCTTTGATCGATCCCAGTGCCAACAGATCTGCAAACTCTCTAACATGACTATCCACCCTTCTCAGATTGCCGAAAGCTCTATCAATTTCTTCTCTAGCGTTATCACTATCGCCAGAGTCTAAAAATTGTTGTACTCTTCTAAGCATCGTTGTCATTCTGTTTGGGGCGAAGGGATAAAGGTAAGACCACTGCGAATTTCAATATCTACACGGGCGTTTTTAGTTTTACGTTTAGAATCCTGAAATGAGTGCGGTTGTGCCTCTGGAGTGACACCACCTTGCTCACTAGCATTTGTAACAAAGCGTTCAGCTTTTCTAAAAGCTTGTTTCCGTTCCTCTCGTTGACATTCGCTGCATTGCCCTTTAATGTTAGCAAGAAATAATAATCCTGGCTCTTCGGGAATTGTTATGCGAATAATTAACTTAAAATAAAATTCGATGAGAGTACCTAAGCTCAAAAGTAGCTGAAATCCATACAGGGAAGGACTTAAGGCACAAACAGGTTAATGCCAAAAGATAGACAATTAAG
>NZ_JAQMSY010000223.1:0-12534 GCF_028329095.1 Microcystis sp. CS-574 | reverse complement strand
TAACATCATTAGAAAAGTAATTCCTGATGTCATTGACCAGGGAATAAAGGGTTTGCCGTTTAATCCTGTAGTGCTTGACCCACTACGAATGACTAAGCTTTCAGGCTTTTAAGTAAGTTTGAGTAAGTTTAGTTGAGCGGTTACAGGTTCACCCATAGACTGACATCGAAAACAAAACACCCCGGGAGAGCGAGAAAGCAAAAACGAGGGAAATATTAAGAATTATGTAAAAAGCTTGACAAATAGGCAAAAGTGCAGTAGGTAAAACCGAGGACTAAGCTAACCGGTGGATAGGATGCACAATCAGCATTCAGGTCTTGATTCGGTAGGGCCAGCACTCAAATTAATATCTGCAACCATAGAGAAAAGGTTATATAAATCTAACTAATCATTGACTTGAGTAATTGGTATTTTACAAATCCCTGAAAGCAAGTCACCATAGGAATTAAGCAAATGCAGTTCCGCATCAAATCCTGTGGGAGATAGAAATTATGGTTGCTTTAATCACCCCAAAACCGGCTAAAACCAGCCGTTTAACCACACAAATCCAAGAAATCGCCGAAAATACTTTTACCTTGCGCTGTTTGGATTGGGATCGCGATCGCTTTGATATCGAATTTGGTTTAGAAAACGGTACCACTTATAACTCTTTTGTTATTCAAGGGGAAAAAACCGCTCTCATTGATACATCTCACCGCAAATTCGATCGCCTTTATCTGGAGGAATTAACTAAACTAATCAACATCAATCATCTTGATTATTTAATTATCAGTCACACCGAACCCGACCACAGTGGTTTAGTCAAAGAAGTTTTAGAATTAGTCCCAGAAGTTACCGTAGTGGGGGCAAAAGTTGCCATGCAATTCCTTGAAAACATGGTACACAGACCCTTTAAACAGTTAATAGTTAAAAGTGGTGATACTTTAGATTTAGGTAATGGCCATGTTTTAGAATTTGTTGCGGCCCCTAATCTTCATTGGCCTGATACTATCTTCACTTTTGATGCTAAAACTGCCACCCTTTTTACCTGTGATGCCTTCGGAATGCACTTTTGTGACGATCAAACCTATGATCGAGAAAAAGACCTGCTAGAAGGCGATTTTCAAACCTATTATGACTGTCTGATGCGACCGAATGCTCGTTCGGTTTTAGGGGCAATTAAAAGGATCGAGAAATTTGAGATTAATCTCATTGCCACCGGTCACGGACCCCTATTAAAACACCATATTTCTGATTGGGTGGGACGCTATCAAACTTGGAGTCAAGAACAAACTTCTGCTGATACTTTAGTGACTGTATTCTTTACCCAAGATTACGGACAAAGCGAACATTTAGCTACTATGATCAGTCAGGGTTTGAATAAAAATGATGTGGTGACAGAATTAGTCGATATGAATAATGCTGATCCCCACGAAGTCAGAGAATTGATCAATCAATCTAAGGGAGTTATCATCGGAATGCCTCCCCAATCTTCCTCGATTAACCAGACGATTTTAAGCACGATTATTGCTTCAATTAATGGCAAACAAGCGGTAGGATTATTTGAGTCAGGAGGTGGGGAAGATGAACCAATTTTCCCCTTAAGAAATAAATTACAGGAAATCGGGGCGATCGAAGCTTTTCCTCCTCTTTTAGTTAAAGACAATACCAATCAATCCCTCGATTTAATTGCCGATGAAGCAGGAACCGACCTCGGCCAATGGTTAAACCGAGAAAAAACGATTAAACAAATTAAATCGATTAATAACGACTTAGAAAAGGCTCTAGGACGTATTAGCACCGGATTATACCTAATTACTTCCCAAAAAGCCGATTTATCTAGTGCCATGATTGCCTCTTGGGTGACACAAGCAAGTTTAAATCCTTTAGGTGTGGCGATTGCAGTGGCTAAAGATCGGGCAATGGTATCCTTTTTACAGCCTAGCGATACCTTTGTTTTAAATGTTTTGGCTGAGGATAATTATCAGAAATTAATGAAACATTTCCTCAAGCGTTTCTCTCCCGGTGCCAATCGTTTTGAAGGCATTAAAACCTACACTGCTAACAATGGATCACCAATTTTAGCCGATGCCTTAGCTTACATAGAATGTCAAGTCACCAGTCGTTTAGATTGCGGCGATCATTGGGTAGTTTATTGTACCGTTAATAGCGGACGAGTTGCCCGTTTAGATGTCTTAACTGCTGTCCATCATCGCAAAGTTGGCAACCATTATTAACAGTTAACAGTTATCAGTTATCAGTTATCAGTTATCAGGAGGCAGGAGATTATTTTTATTTATTCTTCCCATCACCCTACTTCCCCACTTTCCTAACACCAAATTTTATCAATTTTAGGAGCAATAAAATGTACGAACCAATTAAAAAACCTTCCCCAATGATGGTGAGAGTAGTACAAGTCTTAGAAATGATTCAAGATTTAATTGTCATTTCTCTCTGTATTGGTTTATTTAGCTTCATGGTGTTAGAAGTCAGAGAAATGTTTATGTCTCTGCTGCCACCGATTCAATTTCGGATTATTACCGCCGATATTTTATTCCTCTTAATTCTAGTAGAATTGTTCCGATTGTTAATTATTTATTTGCAAGAAAAACGAGTTTCTATCGGTGTTGCTGTGGAAGTTTCTATCGTCTCGGTTTTGCGAGAATTAATTGTCAGAGGAGTCCTAGAAACTAATTGGACACAAGTATTAGCCGCCTGTGCTTTTCTAATAGTTCTCGGCACATTAATGGTGTTAAGAGTTTGGCTTCCTCCCACCTTTGAAGGTATCGATCCCGAACAAAAAGTTTCTGAGCGTTATCGTCAACATTTAGTTAAAGACTTAACTGAAATAAACAGCAAAACTTAATCAGTTATTAGTTATCAGTTATCAGTTATCAGTTATCAGTTATCAGTTATCAGTTATCAGTGAGAAGGGGATAGGAAAATGGGGTAATAGGGTAATGGGGAGATAGAGTAATTTCCCCTAAAACCCTACTCCCCCAACACCCCACACCCCACACCCAACACCCCACACCCAAATTAACAATTATGACCACTACTACCTTAATTCCCAATCCTGCTATCAATAATCGCCCCCGCGATGTTCAAACCGCCGAAATTGCCGATCAAACTTGGGTTTTTCGCTCGCGTACTTGGGACAGATTAAAATTTGAAATAGAATATGCTCGTCAACGGGGAACCACCGCTAATTCCTATCTTATCCGGGGCGATAAAACCGCCTTAATCGATCCTCCCGGAGAATCCTTCACCGAAATTTATTTAGAAGAAATTCGTCAATATGTCCCCTTACATCGTCTTGATTATCTAATTCTAAGTCACGTTAATCCCAACCGTATCGTCACTTTAAAGGCATTATTAGCCGAAACCCATCAAATCACCATCCTCTGTTCTAAAGCTGCCGTCAATACCCTGAAAAATGCCCTGCCTGATGCCCAAATTTTGGGCATACGAACCGATGAAATCCTTGATTTAGGGCAGGGTCATCAACTCAGTTTTATTAATGTCCCTACCCCCCGCTGGCCTGATGGAATCTGCACTTTTGACCAAAAAACCCAAATTTTATACAGCGATAAATTCTTTAGTGTGCATCTGTGCAGTGACGATATTTGGGATAAAAATTGGAAAGAATTAGACGCAGATCGTCGTTATTATTTTGATTGTCTCCATGCCGTGCAATCTAAAACAGTAGAAACAGCCCTCGACAAAATTAAAGAATTTCCCGCCCAATATTATGCACCCGCCCACGGTCCGATAATTCGTTATAGTCTTAGTCGTCTTGCCCACGATTATCGTTATTGGTGTCAAGAACAAAAAACTCGACCCCTACAAGTGGCTTTATTATATGCTTCTGCCTACGGAAACACTGCCACCCTGGCCCGGTCGATCGAACGAGGATTATTAGAAAATGATCTGGCCGTAGAATCAATAAATTGTGAGTTTGCCACTCCCGCCGAAATTAGTCAAGCGATCGAAAATTGTGACGGATTTATTATCGGTTCTCCCACCTTAGCCGGTCACGCTCCTACCCAGATTCAAACCGCTTTAGGAATCGTTCTTTCCACGGCAGCAAAAACTAAATTAGCCGGGGTTTTTGGTTCCTATGGTTGGAGTGGGGAAGCGGTAGATTTAATTGAAACTAAACTCAAAGATGCCAATTATCGCCTTGGTTTTGAATCCTTGCGCGTGCGTTTTAACCCCACAGAAAGCAGTTTACAAGCAGGTTATTTAGCCGGAGAAACCTTCGCCCAGACCTTGAAAAAAACCAAAAAATTGCGGGTTCCCCAACAGGGAATGACCGAAACACAAATCGATCGCACTGCCCAGGCCGTTGGTCGGATCGTTGGTTCCCTTTCTGTTCTCACCACTCGTCAGGGCGAGGATCATGCTGGTTTCCTGACCTCTTGGGTATCCCAAGCCAGTTTTAACCCCCCGGGGCTAATTATCGCCGTTGCTGACGAACAAGCCGCCGATCGCCTAATTAACTCGGGAACCGTCTTCACCTTGAATATTCTCAAGGAAGGGCGCAATTTACGCCGCCATTTTTCCAATTGCATCAAATCCGGCAGCGATGTCTTTACGGAATTAGAAACCCAAGTCGGGAAAAATGGCTGTCTGATTTTAAGCGAAAGTCTCGCCTATCTAGAGTGTACGGTCAAAGAGCGACAACTCTGCGGCGATCGCTGGTTAGTCTATGCCACGGTCGAGCGGGGTCAAGTTTTGGATAGTAACGGTGTCACCGCCATCGGTCATCGTAAATCCGGTAGTCAGTACTAAAACTGGACTAGCGGCGCAAAATTCCTGACTTTTCCCCTATCATCGGCCTAGATTTCTGGAAAGCATAGGTTATGTTAGTATGTGAGGCTGTCCGACCGGGCTATTTTGTCTTTGTTTCCCCATGAAAAAATTGCCGCTAATCCTATCGGTGGGGAGTGTCGCTTTATTGTTGGTGGGATGTCCAGCTTCTAACCAAGCTAATCAATCCCCACCGCCCAACCAAGAAACCCCCACCCCCACCCCCTCTCCTAGTCCCCCAGCTGCCCAACCTCCTGCCTTTAGCGGTGCTGTGCAACCGGCTACCATAAGGGTAGTGCCATTTATTCCCGCCACCGACCCCGACCAAAAACGGGCAAAAATTAATCGCGGTCCCAGGGATAGGGATCCCTTTGCCCCCTTTCCCCTACAACCAAATATTACAATCACAGTGGCGGAAGAACCCCCGGCTGGGACTCCGGCAGCCACCACCCCCGCAGCCCCGCCCGCACCCGCACCCAGGGTCAATCGTCCCACTCCCAGACCACCGATAGTGAAAGCACCGCCAACTCTTAGACTACCGATAGTGAAAGCACCGCCCACCCCCAGACCACCGATAGTGAAAGGGCCGCCACCACCCCCGCAACCGACGGAAGCGGAAGAAGTGCAAGTATCGGGCATCTTCCAATTACCTAGCACTGCCATGGCGATCGTGAAAGCCCCCGGAGAAGCCACGGAACGCCGAGTTATCCCCGGTTCTACCCTCTCTAATGGTTTAATTTTGGTCAAAGCGATCGATACTAATCCCAAGAATCCCTCTATTGTCCTAGAACAATACGGTAAAACTATTACCCGTCGTTTAGGGGATGGTGTCCCCGAACCCGCCGCCGCACCGCAGGCCTCGATCAGCTATAATATTTCCGAATCAGGAGAATCAAACCCGTGCGATCGATTGCTATTCAACAAAAACAAACCATTATTTATCCCCAAATGCCCTTGGCTATCTATCGAGAATTAGCCAGCCATTTACAACAGGTTCAGGGTGTGGAAACCCATCTCACTCCCCAGCAGTTCCAACAATTCGATTATCACCAAAGTCAGATCGGCAGTCTAGAAATTAACTATACCGAGACTTTTCAGGAAAGCGATCGCCCTCTGGTCACGGCAATTCTCGGTTATTATGCCCAACGTCACGGCTCCTATCAACTTTCCTAAGCTTTCTCTCCTCACCTTTTCCCCGATTACCGACTTTCTTCTTAAAAACTAAAGGTATTTTATAGGATTTATCTTAATGCTGGGGATGATGCCAGATATCGTCATACTTCATCTAAACTTAAGTAGGGTTTGCGGCAAAAAGTACGGGCGAAGCATTCGGATAGAAAATCTACGGTTTCACCGATAGGTTATTGCCCGAATGCTTCGCCCCTACAGGACGTAGGGTTCATTCATGAATCAACCCTACCTTTTATAAAAATTAAAATCTTTCTGATTTTAAGCCACCGACGACCAGAGGTAATCACTGATAACTGCTCACTGATAACTGCTCACTGATAACTGCTCACTGATAACTGAAATGACCCTACCCAATTCCCTAGAAGAAACAATCCTGCAAGCAAAAGCCGCCGCTCAACTGGCTCTAGAATCGGGAGCTAGACGCATACAAGTGGAATTAGTTATTCCAGAAATTGCTCTACAAGCGCAAGCTTTAGCCCTTGATTTTACCTCTATTTTTGACAGTTATGGTTCTGGTTTAAGGGTAATTTTTCCCGATACTGGAGCCGCCATGTTAGCTCGACGGGATTGGGGAGAAACAGTTTTTCAACTGGGAGATTTAGGTAGTCGTTTTATTCCCGTCGAAAACAAAATTAAGCCCGAAGATGAAGCTTTTTTAGTTGTTTGTCCCTCCTCGGTGGAGATTAATTCCGTAGAAAAACTCTGTAACCTGGCCGAAGATCGTCCCGTAGTTCTTCTAATTCCCCAATTGGAAGATGTATCGGTAGTGGGTATCGGTTACGCAGCCCGACAATTGCGAGAAAGATTTTTAAGTATCCTAGAAAGTTGTTATTATTTTCGTCCCTTGGAATCAGCGATCGTGTATCGTTCCTATCCCTCTTTGTGGCAAGTTTGGCTAGAAAAAGAAGACGGTTACGAGTTAATTTCCGAACAGTCCACTAAACCCATGGGCGAAGCTTTAGAAAATCTGATTCTGAAAGCTTCTAGTAATACTCCTAATGATAGTTCTAATCCTGCTAACAAAGCCAAAAAGTCCGGTTTATTTGCCACGATGGGACGCTTCTTAAAAGCATTGCAACAGTGACATACTCCCCCCGTCAAGCTAGACTGTGACGGGGGATTATTTCCCCATTGCTGTTAGAAATTCTTGGCTTCTACAGATTGACCTCGATTGCAACTTTTATCCTTCTATTTTAACCGATCATTTGGCAATGCTATAATAAGATTAGTCGGTAGTTTCCCTAGAGGTAAACTTTTATGATCATCAATAAGCGAGAACTCAAACAAGCCTTAAATCGGGTGTACTTGAAAATTAAGCCTGATACTGAAACAATTCAGGTTTTTCAAGCTAATTTGACGCGCTTGTTGGAGCAATGTGACAGCAAAAAGTCGGAAGAGTTTAATAAAAATTTGCTGATAGATTTTTTAAAAAATACCTATTATACCGATCGCTATTTTATCAATACAAAAGAGCGCATCGATCTGGTGATTCATAATAACCAGGATGTTAAAAGTCCAGTGGGGGTCATTTTTGAGACGAAGAAACCTACTCGGACAATAAATGCAGAAATGCCAAGACTGGATAATCTCAATACTAAGGCTTTTCAGCAGTTAGTTTTATATTTTCTCCGCGAAAGGGTGACGGATAAAAATCTTGAGATTAAACACTTGATCGTGACAAATATTTATGAGTGGTTTATTTTCGATGCGAAGATTTTTGAGGATTTGTTTTTTGCTAATAAGGCTCTAGTTAACCAGTTTTGCGATTTTGAAGCCGGGAGACTGAGTAGTACGAAAACGGATTTTTTCTATCAACAAATTGCCGAACCAGCGATCACTAAAGTTATTGAGCAAACTAAGTTTACTCATTTTGATCTGCGAGATCTGGAAAATTTAGATTTGCTTGATATTTACAAGATTCTTTCGCCAGAACATTTACTTAAGTTACCTTTTGTTAATGATAGCAATACTTTAAATAAGCCTTTTTATAATGAGCTTTTGTATATTATCGGTTTGACGGAAATTAAGGATAAAGGGAAGAAGTTAATCGGACAAATGAAAGAAGGCGATCGCTGTGATGGTTCCCTGATTGAAAATGCGATTAGTCGGTTGGATAGTTTAGATAAAATTGCACAATTAAAAAATCCTGAAGAGTTTGGAACTACGGATGAGGAACGGCTTTATAATGTGGCGTTGCGGTTATCAATTAATTGGATTAATCGGGTTTTGTTTCTCAAACTATTGGAAGCGCAGTTAATTAAATATCATCAAGGCGATCGAGATTTTGCTTTTCTCAACTTGGCGAAAGTTCCCAGTTATGATGATCTCGATAGTTTGTTTTTTGATGTGTTAGCTAGGGAGACAAATAAGCGCGAGGCTAAGGTTAAAACGACTTTTGCTCATGTACCTTATTTAAATAGTTCGCTATTTGAACCAACGGAGACGGAACAGCAAACGATTTTTATTGGCAATTTGCGGGAGCGAACTTTACCCATTTTTGCAGGTACGGTGCTAAAAGATAATCAGGGTAATAAGCGAGTAGGTGAGTTAAATGCGTTGGCTTATTTGTTTGAGTTTTTGGATGCTTATAAATTCGATCGAGATGAGTTAGAAAATCCTCAAGAAGATAGCGAAAAGTTAATTAATGCTTCGGTGTTGGGGTTAATTTTTGAAAAGATTAATGGTTATAAGGACGGTTCTTTTTATACGCCGAGTTTTATTACCATGTATATGTGTCGGGAAACGATACGAAGAGCGATCGTGCAGAAGTTTAATGAAGTAAAAGGCTGGAATTGTCAAACTTTAGATGATTTATATGAACGAATTGAGGACAAAAGAGAGGCAAATGTTATTATTAATAGCCTGAAGATTTGTGATCCGGCGGTGGGTTCGGGACATTTTTTAGTTTCGGCTTTGAATGAGATAATCGCGATTAAGAGTGAGTTACGGGTTTTATTAGATACTTCGGGTAAGTCGCTAAAAGATTATCGGGTAGAGGTGCGAAACGATAAGTTATTGGTTTATGATGATGAGGGGACTTTATTTGCTTATCATCCGAATAATAAAGAAAAGCAACGGGTACAGCAAGCCTTATTTCATGAGAAACAGACGATTATTGAAGGGTGTTTATTTGGGGTGGATATTAATCCTAATTCCGTGACGATTTGTCGCTTGCGGTTATGGATTGAGCTTTTAAAAAATGCTTATTATCGAGAGGATGGCAATTTAGAAACTTTGCCAAATATTGATATTAATATCAAGTGTGGTAATTCTTTGATTAGTCGCTTTGCTTTGGATGTGGATGTTAAACAGGTTTTACAGAAGCAGAAGTTTAGTATTGAGCAATATCGCAATGCGGTACAGACTTATCGCAATGCGGAAAATAAGGAACAAAAGCGGGAGATGGAAACGCTGATTGCTAAGATTAAGGCGGGTTTTAGTGCTAATTTATTAATTAGTGATCCTAAGAAGGTGAAGTTACGTCAATTACAAGGGGAACTTTATAATCTGGAAAATCAGGGTTTATTGTTTGAGGAGACTAAGACGGAGCAAAAAGCGCGGGAGAAAAAAGTAACTAAGTTAAATAATGAGATTGACAAGCTAACTGCTGAAATTGCAGATATTGAAAGCGGTAGGCTGTATGATAATGCTTTAGAATGGCGGTTTGAGTTTCCTGAAGTGTTGAATGATGACGGGGATTTTGTTGGGTTTGATGTGGTGATTGGGAATCCTCCTTATGGGGCTATCTTATGCGATATCGAAAAAGAGTTTATGAAACTTGAATATTCAGATTGTCACACTAGATGGACAGATACTTTTAATTACTTTATCGGAAAAACTTTGCTAATCGCAAAAGAAAATTCATGTAACTGTTTAATTATACCAAATAATTTTTTGTTTCAGAATGAGTATGAAAAATCGCGAAGAAACCTTCTTGCTTTATCTTCAATTGATTTAGTAATAAACTTAGGCGATAATGTTTTTGATGATGCAGAGGTTCCTACTACAATTCTTTTATTTAAGAAAGAAGTCAATCCTAATTATTTTATTGAATATGCAGATTTAAGATCATTTAAAAAATCTAATATTCTATTTCAACAAACTGAATTTTCTAAATACTCAAAAATTGATGTATTAGACACTCCATCTTCAGTTTTTGGAGTTAATAGATTGTTAGCCTCTATTAACGATAGAAATTCTAGCAGTATAAAATTAATTGATGAAATTGCTCTTGAGGTTGCAAACGGTATTCAACCTACTGGTGATAAAATATTCAGAATTCATTCTTCTGAAGCAAATGAGCTTGGAATAGAACCATCTATATTAAAAAATGTATTAGTAGGAAGCAATTTCAATAAATACGTCACATATGAAAGTGATTTTAAAGTCATATATACTACAAAATCAGTCAATATCAATGACTATCCAAATTGCTTGTCATATTTGGAAAAATACAAGGATAAATTGGAAAGTAAACGGGAAACAAAAAAAGGAATTTTACCTTGGTGGTGTTTGCATTGGGCGCGATACAAAGAACTTTTTGAAGAAGATAAAATTATTATTAGACAGACTGCGGATCGTGTAATTGCGACTATTGATACTGATTCATACTACGCTATGAATAATGTAATCATATTGAAGATTAAAGAAGAATATAAAATAGATTTTGATTACAAATTTCTTGTTGGCATTTTAAATTCAAAGTTAATTGATTATATTTATAAACAGTTAACTCAAGAAGAAAATAGAACTTTTGCCGAAGTTAAACCAATTAATATTAGAAAGCTACCTATTATAGCTACAGATTTACATCAAAAAAATATAATTATTGACATTGTTGACAAAATTCTCGCCGCTAAAAAAGACGATCCTAACGCTAACACAAGCGAATTAGAAAAGCAGATCGATCACTTAGTTTACAAACTCTATCAACTCACCTATAATGAAGTAAAAATCATTGATCCAGAATTTGCCCTAACAGAACAAGAATATCTGGACTTACCCTAATTTATTCTCCCTTTTGCCTCTTGCCTTGTGCCTTTTGCCTCGTCTCAACAAGCAATTTAAATGCTTGACAGCTTAATTTCTGGCCAACTAGCTACCACCGAGGCCAATTTATCCAAATCCCGACGATCTTCGATAAAGGGAAAAACACCTAAAACCGGACAATTAGTCAAGGATTGAATTAAATCGATCGGTGTTAACTGCTCTATCTCCGTCTCCGTGCGCGGTTCGAGACAATTAAGGATAATTCCGCCCAAATTGACCTTTTTCTGCTCTGCTAGGGCAATATTAGCCACCGTTTGGGAAATCGCTCCCAATTTCACCGGCACCACTAAAAGGGTTTTTAACCGCCATTGAGCCGCTAAATCCGCCAAAGTTAGCTCGTGAGTGACAGGACAACCTAAACCCCCTAAACCCTCAATTAAAACCAAATCTTGGCTTTTTTGTAGGTTCAGCAGAGCTTGCCACACCGTCCCCAAAGGAATATCTCGACCCTCCAAATCAGCAGCCACAGGAGGCGCTAAGGGTGCTTGATATTGCAGCGGTGTAATCATTTCTAATTGACCCTGAAATAAGCCCTCATACCATTCTCGATCGCCTTGACCCGTTTGCATTAATTTCATCAGCCCCAAGGCCTTGGAGGGATAGTATTTTTGCCAATAAGCCACTAAAGCAGTGGTGACAACGGTTTTACCCGCATCGGTATCCGTAGCCGCAATCAAAAGACTATTCATAAAACTCCCAGGCTCAGTCAAGATCAGGTGAAATCACCAGCATTTATTATCTTATCCCCCATCACCCCACTTCCCCATCACCCCACACCCGTTCGGACCTCGGCGTGAGACTTCGGCGTGAGACTTCGGCGTGAGACTTCGGCGTGAGACTTCGGCGTGAGACTTCGGCGTGAGCTCAGTCGAACGCTGAGCTCACGGCCGAAGCCTGTCTCCTGTCTCGACTAGGAAATCAATTTTGCACGACTACTTAATATTTATAACTTACAATTCAGAATATAGCTCGATAGGAGGAACAATCCAATGCTATCAGAAAATGAAAAAAGAATTAAAGAGTTATGTCAAGAGTTAGGGCAATGTCTTTATAAACAATCCCAAGTTGAGGAATTTAATAACTTGGCAGAGATAGAGGAGACTGTTAGAGATTTAATGATTGAGTATGTCAACCCAGAAATCGGTATTTTTTTGTCAAAACAAGCACTGGAGAAACCGCCGGTCGGATGAGAAAAGTGAAAAGCATTTTGGGGGAATTAGCAATTACAGAAAAACAAGCGAAAAAATTAGATATAAAGTCTCAGACTCAGATGAGTCCAATGTTAGAGAAGAACTGTTTGCTATTAAGTGGCTGACAGGGGGACAAACAAGCTGAAAAGCTTATGTAGCATGGAATACAGATACAGACTCCAAAAAAAGATAAGTCATATTTACCATATATGACCTAAATAACGAAAATGATAAGTGAACTATACCAGAAAGTGTTAGAAAATGAACTGGGACGAGCCAGATATCTACTGTTGTTAATGATAGTTGGAACCTG
>NZ_JAQMSY010000222.1:0-52238 GCF_028329095.1 Microcystis sp. CS-574 | reverse complement strand
GTGTAGGGTGTGGGGTGTAGGGTGTGGGGTGTAGGGTGTGGGGTGTAGGGTGTGGGAATTATGAATTATGAATTGGAAATTGAGGAGTTTTTTGCTGTGAACTGATAACTGATAACTGATAACTGATAACTGATAACTGATTAAAGTACCATTTCTCTGGTGGCCTCTGCATCTATGGGTTTAATTAGATACAATCGCAACAGATCTCCGACGATACCTAGCTGTAAGGGTAACTTACGGACTGTTTTTAGCCATTGAGGAGCGCTACTTTCATCGATCGCTTTTAATTGTAAATTACGTTCGGCACAACGGTTTAAACGGGGGAAAAATTGGGGGTGGTCCACATTTAAAATGGTGGGAAAAGCGCGAGCAGAGGTATTATTAGTCTGACGAATTACCTCTTGATCAAAAGCGATCGCATCCATTCCCAAAGCATCATAAAAGTCTGAGCGTTCGCGTACAGTTAAACTGTGGGTAGCAAAGACGGAAAGCAGAAAAAAACGACTCCATAATCTCGATCGCCAATTATTCCACAATTGTGGTTTAGCTCGCAGTAAGGTTTTAAAGATATCTCCGTGGCGATTTTCGTCCTGACACCAACTCTCGAAGTAATTAAAGAGAGGATTAAATTTATACTGGGGATGTTCTTCTAAATGACGATAAATGAGGATATAACGCCAATAACCGATTTTTTCGGAGAGATAGACCGTATATAAAACCCATTCAAGGGGGAAAAAGGTGTAGGTGCGTGTTTTGGTAATTTTGGCTAGATCGAGGGAAATATTAAAGTCAGCCATGGCTTTATTGAGAAATCCTGCATGACGCGCCTCATCTCTAGCCATAAGATGAAATATCTCTCCTAACAAGGGATTACGGCTTTTTAGTTGTCGTGACAGTTCCTTAAATAACAAAAAGCCGGAAAATTCGGAGATACAGGAGCGTTCTAGGTAATCTATAAAAGCATTTCTCGTTTTTTCATCGAGATTATCTTGATAGTTCTCAAATTCTTGCTGACGTTCAAAGTGATGCCGGTTGTAATCGGTCCGCATCTCCTCTAACATCGCTTTGATTTCGGTTTCTTGCAAAGAAAGGTCAAAATTAGCGGCAGCCTCAAAATCGGTGGTATAGAAACGCGGGGTGAGGATAGTTTCGCGCAGAACAGCTTTTTTCTGGGAGGGAGGTTCGACGGTAGTGACCATGATGGAAATTACTTGACTACATAGCTATATAGGATTTTAAACATAAATAGGTAAGCCAATGATAATTATTAAGTTTTATCAATATTTTGGGCAGTAGTGAGCAAGGGAATCAGACAAGTTGGCGAGCCGATTAGGGAAATAGGGAGTAGAATAGAAAGGTTGTGAGTCTATAACTATCGTTAAAATACTATGGCTTGTCCCAAGAAGAAAACCTCAAATGCCAAGCGCGACCAACGGAGAGCGCACTGGAGAAAGCAAGCAGCTCGGGAAGCGCAAAAAGCCTTATCTTTGGGTAAATCTGTTCTTTCTGGTCGTTCTAACAGCTTTGTCTATCCCACTAAAGAGGAAGAAGAAGGGGAAGACGAGGAATAACTTGATGATGGGGAGTGAGGTGGAGAAAACCTTTTCGCTCCCTAATATTTTAAGATCTGTTTAGGGTTTTCGTTGTGAGTCTCAACTAATGTTAGGCAAATTCTTTAAAAAACCAGAATCTCCCGATCAAGACCGAGTTCCTCCGGGCCAATATCTCGCTAGTGGTTTTCCTGTGCTTACCTACGGAGATACTCCCCAAATCAAGACCGAGGAATGGTTATTCAAGGTTTGGGGAAAGGTGGCCACGACTAAAATTTTTAACTGGTCGGATTTTATGGCCCTACCGCAGTGGGAATTTACTAAGGATTTTCACTGTGTCACCCGTTGGTCAAAATTAGATGTGACTTGGACGGGAATTAAGGTATCGGATTTTATGGCCTTAATTGACCTGTTGCCGGAGGCTACCCACGTCATGCAACACTGTTATGGTGGTTATACCACTAACCTGACCCTAGAGGAATTCCTGCACGAGGATAATTTTTTCGCTTTTCAACTGTTTGGTCAACCTTTAACCCCCGACCACGGTGGTCCGCTGCGCTTAGTTGTCCCCCATCTCTACGCTTGGAAAAGTTCTAAATGGATTAATGGCCTAGAATTTCTCGATCGAGAGCAATTGGGTTTCTGGGAACTTAATGGCTACCATCGACGAGGTGATCCCTGGTTGGAGGAACGTTATGGCGGTTTTTGACGAGTTTTGTCTTAAAATCGGGTAATATCAGCAAAAGGAAGTTACCCCCCACAAAAGATCATTTGGGTTTCCTTTTCTTGTACCCATGTAATTGAAGTTTTCTTAAGGTTTATGGGGATAGAAAGAGTACCTCTTGACTCTCCCCCGAAGACCAGTTGTAGTGATTGATCACTGATAACTGAAATAACCGACTAATGATATTCGGATTGACCATGAAAAAAATGATATTGACTTTATTAGCTTTCCTTTTAGTTGCTAACATGAATAGCCAAGGGGTTTTAGCGGTGACGATCGATTTTCAATGGTTGGGAAATCAGGGTTATATAGCTAAAGGTTCTTTTAGTTATGATGAAAAAACGGCCCCGACTATCTTTTCAGAAAAAGGTTCGGGAAAGATGCAAGTTTTAGAAGATTTTCGGGTATCTTTTTATGATAACAGTGGTCAAGAGATCGCTAAATACGATAATGTCAGCGAGGGAATTTCCTCAGCTAATTATTTTCAGTTTAATTTTAATACAAAAACCGGTCAAGTTTTTGGCTCGATCGATCTGGGGGGTGAAGGGATGGGGGAAATCTATCTTCAAGGGGTGGTTAAGGATAATTTGGCACTGTTGCGGGTGGAGTCGGTAGATCTGGTCATCGATGAGGATGATTCACCAGAAATTATCACTCAGTTTTGACTAAATTGATCGGGAAAATAGGGATTATCCTAGCCTAATTTTTCTGCTAATTCTAACCAGCGATCGGTTAAATTATCAATTTTTTGAGTTAATTGAGCTAATTCTTCGGTCAGGGTGGTTATTTTGGTAAAATCTTCTAGGGGTTCTCCATAAAGTACCTGTTCAATTTCAGCTTTTTTTGCCTCTAAAATTGGTATTTGTTTTTCGATATCTTCGTATTCTTTTTTCTCTTTAAAAGAGATTTTCTTATTGACGGGTGAGGGAGAAGCTTTAACAGTTTTTGGGGTGACTTTTTTTTCTTTTGGTTCCTCCTCCTCTTTTTTCTGATCGAGATAAAGGGAATAATTACCCGGATATTGACGGATATTACCCCCGGTTTCAAAGGCAAAAATAGTATCAACTACTCGATCGAGAAAATAGCGATCATGGGAAACGACAATCACACAACCGTTAAAGTCCTCTAAATATTCTTCCAAAATTGCTAAAGTCTGCACATCGAGATCATTGGTGGGTTCATCTAAGATTAAAACATTAGGTGCACTCATCAAAACTCGTAGTAAAAATAAGCGTCTTCTTTCTCCTCCAGAAAGTTTATAAATTGGTGCATACTGTTGATCGGGAGGAAAGAGAAATTTTTCTAACATCTGGGAAGCGGTGATGACGCTGCCGTCTAGGGTTTTGACTAATTCGGCCACACTTTTCAGATATTCGATTACTCTTTGATTTTCGTTGATATTGAGATCATCGGATTGTTGATCGAAGTAACCAATATGAATAGTGGAACCGATGTCAACCGTGCCTGAATCGGGGAGAGTTTTCCCGGTAATAATATCCATGAGAGTAGATTTTCCTACCCCATTACTGCCAATAACACCGATGCGATCTTCGGGAGTAAAAATATAGGTAAAATCTTTAATTAAAGTATGATCTCCGTAAGCTTTCGAGATATTTTCTACTTCAATAACTTTTTTGCCGATGCGTCTTCCTGCGGTGGCAATATCGACTTTTCCCTCCACCTGTTTAAATTCCTTATTACCCATTGCCTGAATGCGATCAATCCGCGCTTTTTGTTTGGTACTGCGCGCTTTTGGTCCCCGGGATAACCATTCTAATTCCCGTCGTAAAACTCCCGCGTGTTTGCGTTGACTACTGGCGATCGATTCTTCCGCTAAGGCTTTTTTTTCTAGATAATAGGCATAATTACCAGAATAAGTAGATAAATCTCCCCGATCGATTTCAATGATGCGATTAGTCACTCGATCGAGAAAATAGCGATCGTGAGTAATTAATAATAATCCTCCCCGAAAACGGGACAAATAACTCTGTAACCACTCCACGGAAAGTGCGTCTAAATGGTTTGTGGGTTCATCCATCAATAAACAGTCAGGATCGGCTAAAAGTGCGGTAGCGATGGCGATTCTTTTGCGATATCCCCCCGATAAATCTCCCACGCGAGCATTAAAATTATCGATACCCAGTTTACTTAAAATAACTTTAGCATTGGTTTCTAAATCCCAGGCGGCAAGTTTATCAATTTGTTGCGAAACCCTTGACAAACGCTCCATAATAGTATCCAGATTTTCTGGCTCATGGACAAGGCGATCGGACAATTCCTCGTATTCCTTAATTAAAGTCATGCTCTCGCCACTATCGGCGAAAACCTGCTCTAAAACCGTTTTATCATTGTCTAGATCGGGTTGCTGGGGTAAATAGACTATTTTCATCCCCGAATTGATTTGAATTTCGCCACCATCGATCGATTCTAATCCGGCGATCATTTTCAATAGGGTCGATTTTCCCGATCCATTCGTACCGATCAGGCCGACTTTATCGCGATCATCGAGGCTAAAACTGGCATCTTTGAGAATTTCCTTGATACCGAAGTCTTTTTTGAGCGATCGAACCGTCAGCAGTGTCATGATTTCTGGGAATAATCCTTCTTTTCTAGTGTAGTGTCTGGACTAATGCAAAGGATAGATTAAGCAGGTTCTGCTGAAAAAGTTTTTCCCGAGGAAAAAAAACCTGTCCCTAATGGCGATGATAACCAGAAAAGGGACAGATTGGCTCAATGGAATGAGATTATTTTCAAGGGCCAGACGGCATCAGGAATTACATCATACCCATGCCACCCATGCCGCCCATGCCACCCATGCCACCCATGCCGCCCATGCCACCCATGCCGCCCATATCGGGGGCTGCGGCTTCTTTAACGGGTTTTTCGACCACGAGGGCTTCGGTCGTTAGGACCATACCGGCGATAGAAGCGGCGTTTTGAACGGCTGACCGTACCACTTTAGCCGGATCGATAATTCCGGCGGCGATTAAGTCTTCGTACTTGCCAGTGAGGACATTGTAACCGACGCTAAAAGCGGTTTCGCGCACACCCTCCACGATCACATCCCCTTCCACACCGGCGTTATTAGCTAACTGACGCAGGGGTGCTTCTAGGGCTTTGGCGACGATATCGGCGGCGACTTTTTCCTCATCGTTAGTCAGAGAAGCTTTGAAAGCCTTCACCTTAGAAGCCAGATGAATCAAGGTTGTACCACCGCCCGGGACGATACCTTCTTCCACGGCGGCTTTGGTGGCATTGAGGGCATCTTCGATGCGGAGTTTGCGATCCTTGAGTTCGGTTTCTGTGGCTGCCCCGACCTTAATCACGGCCACACCGCCGGCTAATTTAGCGATGCGTTCCTGTAATTTTTCCTTATCGAATTCGGAATCGGTTTCTTCTAACTGTTTTTTCAGTTGGGCGAGACGTTTCTGCACATCGGCCTTATTGCGGCTGTCCCCGGAGGCGACAATAATTGTATTGTCTTTTTCTAGGGTGATTTTTGCCGCTTGCCCTAGCAGATCGAGGCTAACCGTGTCAAGACTTAAGCCCACTTCTTCGGAAATCAGACGACCACCGGTGAGGATGGCAATATCTTGTAAAACCGCCTTGCGACGTTCCCCGAAACTGGGGGCCTTGATGGCGACGACATTTAAGACACCCCGGGCCTTGTTGACCACTAGAGTGGCTAAGGCTTCGCCGTCCACATCTTCGGCGATAATTAATAGGGGACGACCTTGACGGGCAACGGCTTCGAGGACGGGGACTAATTCAGCGATCGCACTGATTTTTTTATCGGTAATCAGGATCAGAGGGTTGTCGTACTCGACGATCTGTCTTTCTTGATCGGTGATGAAATAGGGAGAGATATAACCGCGATCGATCTGCATCCCTTCCACTACTTCTAATTCCGTGGTTAGGGATTTCGATTCTTCCACGGTGATTACGCCATCGGTGGTGACTTTTTCCATGGCGGCGGCGATCATTTTTCCCACTTCTTCGTCGTTGCCGGAAGAAACGGTGGCCACTTGAGCGATCGCATCTCCGGCGATCGGTTTAGCGACGGCTGCGATTTCTTCCACCAGATAGGCGATGGTTTTGTCTAGTCCGCGTCTTAAGGCGACGGGATTGGCCCCGGCGGTAACGTTTTTCAGACCTTCTTTAATTAAAGCCTGGGCGATGATGGTGGCGGTAGTGGTGCCATCTCCCGCTAAATCTTTGGTTTTTGCCGCTACTTCCTGAATTAATCTCGCCCCGGTGTTTTCGAGGGGATCGGACAATTCGATTTCTTTGGCCACGGTGATGCCGTCATTAACGATCTGGGGGGCGCCGTATTTCTTTTCTAACAAGACATTGCGTCCTTTCGGACCGAGGGTGATTTTTACCGCATCGGCCAAGGCGTTGACACCTCTTTCTAGGGCGCGACGGGATTCATCTTTAAAGGCAATGATTTTGGACATGGTATCGCTGTTGTAATAGGACTCCTTATAGTTAATTTAGCACTCTTAGGGCTTGAGTGCTAATCCCAGTGTGCGGTTATTGAGGGGATCAGGGTGTTATGTCCCTACGGCAGACTGAATTGAGTTAAAAAAATAAAAATTTATCAAGATTTATGAATAATTGCAGAAAATCAATGATAACTATCGTAGCATCGGGGAGATAATCGAATTTTAGCCCATTTTCGCCTTTTTTTTAGGAGAAGACAATCATGATTAATCTAAATCCTGCTATCGAACAAAAAATTAATCAATTTATTCTGGAAACCCAAAATAAATTTGGTCAGGATAAATCAGCTACCCTTGCTAGTTACCAAACAGAAGCCAAAACAATCACTCAAGAGACTAATAATTTAAGAGATGAACTTATTCAAAAACTAGGTGAATTAACTTTTTCAGACCCTTTACCTAGCAGAGAAGAATTAGAAAAACAAATAATAGCTCATATAGATCAGCTTGTGGAGACAATCAACCTTTTATCTACGGGTAAAATTTCAGAAACTCCTCTTGATACTTTAAGCCAAGAAACTGATAGTTTAGTTGCAACAATTACGACTCTATTCGATGCTAATGCTAACGATGCAAACTTGCCAGAACTTGAGCAAAAACTAACTGCTTGGCAAACAAAAATTAAAGATACTTTGGTTAAATTTTCCACGACTGTGGAATTACAACAGAAAAATGAGTCTTTGATTGCTGAACTGAAGGATAACTTAGACAAATATAGTTCAATTCCTGAAGTAGATGAACCCTTTGAAAAGTTAGTCAAGGAATTTAAAGATAATTTTGCACAACTACAAGAAGCAAGTGTTTTATTTCAAACTTTAGACGATTTAATCAATGAAATTAAAGCTAGAGATGAGGTGATTAAACTAAATCAAAGAATTGATACTTTGCTGGGAAAAACTAAAGAACAAGTAGCGGGATTCCCTCCAGAATTAGACCGGGAAGTACAGGGAGAATTAGCCAAATTAATTATAATACTAGGGATAGCGCAGGTGGAACTCATCAACAGTTCCAAAGCTTGGGATATCATGCAAGTAAAGTCGGTGGTAGATGCTGGAGAAATTGCGATTAAATCTTTAACAGGTCAACCTAATATTATTTTGGCACAAAAATTACGCTATGCTGCCGAAACAGGATTAAGAAAAACCCAGATGGGTTTTTGGAATGGTCTAGCCGACTTCAGAGATAATCTTTTCCATTCTATCAAAATACCTACAAAAGTTTTAATTGGATTAGTGTTAGCTCTCCCTTTGAATTGGGGTATTATGAACTCCCCTCCAGTGAAGAATTTGCTTATGCCCTTACCTCCAATCTCAAATTCTAGTAACCAAAATACTGAGGACAAAGATGAAAATTTTAGACTCTTGATATTGATATTGATGACAGGGACTTTAGGGGGAGCAGTTAGTCTTCTAACTCGTTTGCAAGACTTTGATAATCCCAAAAATCAAAAATATGACGATGACTTCTTGCCATTGTCAATTGGTTTAACCAAACCCATTTTAGGGGGAAGTTTCGCTTTCTTTATTCTGCTAATTCTTAACTCTAGCATTTCTCCCTTACAAATTCGGACTGACAATGGAAATAAGGGGAATGACACCTATTTATATGGACTTTTGACAATGGCTTTTGTGGCTGGATTTAGCGAACGTCTTATTCCCGATTTAATTAATCAAGTAGAGAAAAAAGTAACTGTAGAGGCTAGTTCCACTGGACAGGGACTACCTCCAACGATTTTGATCGCTCCGTCTAGCCAAAATTTAGCATTAAATGGAATCCAGGAATTTAGCATTAATCCCGTTGGTAACTACACCATCACAATCTCACCGCCAGAAAGCGGTAAAATTGATAAAAATACCACTGATGCCAAATTTACCTACACTGCACCTGCACAAGGAAATCCTGGGGATAAAATTACTATTACTGCCACTTCTGATTCTGGACAAACTGCCAAGGCTACGGTCACTTTAACTGCATAAAAAAAGACCGAGAGAGCCTTCTAGTTTGACAAAAAAGGATAACTCCCATTTACCCCGATTTCGGGTTAATGGGAATAGCCAAGGCTTGAACTTGAATTTTTTTTAACTCGGAAACTAATCGAATCGCCTGCTGTTCGTAGAGGGGGGCGCCGAGAGTCGCTGGCAAATTTTCCATGAGATCGCTGGCGGTTTTCAGGGGACAATTAGAAAAACGACTGATCACGGTGGGTGCTTCCGCGGCAATATTGCGGTTAAAGGCTTTTTCCACCCGCACGCGCCAAGTTTTGGGAGTGCGACGACCCTGCTCCACCCGTCGCAGTCCGTTGATGGTGGCCAGCACCACAATGCGATCGCCGATGCGTAAATTGAGATAATCTTCGGGCATTAATTTCGGGGCTTGCCGTTCTCGTTGGTGTAGGATCGGCACGACTCGATAACCGTAGGCAATATCCCCGATCGAGCTACCATTGAGAGTATCTCCGGCTTCGATCTCGTATTCTGTCACCAGAATCGTTTTTTGCGCCCAACGGAACAGATAGATAATATTTTCTCCGAAAGCCGCTCCCGTAAAGGCTTCTGCCGCTACGGTGTTGGTTCCTAAAATGTGAGATCGGGGCAGAATTTGACTTAATTGTTGACTAAGGTTGTCGTCGGTGGTGCGGATGACTAAGTAGCTTTGGGGGTTGAGTTTGCGGGTGGTTAGGGCCACTTCTAAATTGAGGATTTCGTCATCGGTAACGATCGCTATACTTTTAGCCCTATCTAAATTGACATTTTTTAAAGATTCTTCGATATTTCCCGTCATCAGGGGCATTTTTGGCAGGATAGTTGCATCAAAATCCCTATTTAAGCTCACCCCAACGATTGCCTGTTGCATTTCTAGTAATAAATTAGCCACTTCTTTGCCGACTCGACCTAAGCCCACAATAACGATATGATTCTGTTGGGGAACTGGGGGATGGTTAGGGATAAATTGAAATCTTGATGATAATAAAGTTTCTGTCAAAATGGCATAGAGAACCCCGATAAAAGCGGTTCCAGCTAAGGTTAAAAAGAGACTAAATAGCTGCATCCACCAGGGAACCGCATTTAAATATTCGGGGTTAGAGCCACCGAAAACATCGCCGTAACCACCTAATAAAAGGATCGCTGTTCCTGAAAGAGAGGAAATAAAGGAAGCTCTCGGGGCGTAGAGATGGAAAAGAAAAGTCCCGATAATTACTAGGAGGATAATGATAAATACTGACAGGAAAGCCACCCGATGAATTTGCTGCTGAAAACTCAATTGCCAGAATTGTTGGATTTCTTTGAGGAATTTCTGCCAAAAATCCCGCAACTTCTGGGGAGAATTTAACGGTTTCTGGCGGACAGCATCGATGTTTTGATAGGTAGTTTCGATGGTGGTAATGGTATCACCAGCCCTGATAGTGGTGGTGGGAGACCATTGATAAAATCCGGCCCTTAAAGGTTCATCGGGGGCTGTGTGTGCTAACAGACGACGGGTGGGAGTATTTAAATCACCTAAAAAGCGATCGAGTAAACCATCTTCGGGGCTAATTTGTCTCTGGATAATCCGCAATTTCTGACCGTCGAGATGCAAAAAACCGAGGGTTTCTGTGCCTAATGTGGCTAAAGCAAAGGCATTGGCGGGTAGTTGGGTGGGTTCATAGGCGATAAAATTGCCTAAACGTTCCTTAAGTAGCTGATTGAGATTATCTTTAGAAGAACGCACCACTAAGCGGGTAAGAGGATTTAATTGCCGAATAATTAGGGCGGTGGTGGCATTAATTCGCTCATCACTGGTGACAATTAAAGCAGCCCGACAGCGATCGATTCCCGCTCTTGCTAAAATGTTTTTTTGACGACAATCACCGATAATTATTTCCTCTAATAAATCGGGAAAATCATTAATTTCCCAACTGGGAGGCTGTATTAGTTCGATACCGACGACGCTAACCCCAAACTCTTTTAAAGACTTGACGCAGTGTTGTCCGAGACTACCCAATCCACAAACTAAAAAGCGATCGGCTGACTTGACATTCCCAGGGACAAAGCTGAGAGATTCTTGGTTCATAGATTCTGCTTGTCTTAAAAAATAGAAGGATTTTTTAAACTTCTGATCCCCCCTGCCCCCCTTGATAAGGGGGGTGCTGATCTCCCCTTAATCTACCCTTAATTTTTTTTTAACTAAGGGGGGTATTAGACAATTTTAAACACCTACCTAATTATAACATACCAGCATTTTTATTGCGTACCCGTTGATACATTTCTTCCATTACCTCGATAAAGGAGGTATCCTTATCCCAAAATGCAGGATAATCACCGGCTTTTTTAATGACAATTGCGGGAATAGTTGCGGATTTAACTAACTGAGGATTTTCGGGTAAACGGTGATGGGAGTGCCAAAATTCTTTGAGATCAATTGTTTCTGCTGCTGCTATAGTTTCGGGTTTAGTGTGATAGGAAGTAACTGGGTTAAGAGGAATTTTTTCCTCTTGGATGGAGGAGGAAAGCAACTTACCGAGAGGAGTTTTTGCTAACTCTTGCAGTAATTTTTGACGAGAGATACCCCGTAATTCAAATAAGAGGAAAGGATCCTGATCTAATTGGGAAGCAACGAGGTAATAAACTCCAGCAATATGTTTACAGGGATTTTCCCAATCGGGACAGGAACAATTGGTGATAAAATCCTTTTGACTGTGGGGTAATAAGTGGATATTCAGATCGCTAAATGCTTCATCAATATTATCGGGAACTTCTTTGAGCAGCAGTTTAGAGATCATACTCGCTCTTGAACCAAGATTGTATAAAGCTTGTGACCACTCTGCTTTAGTAATTGGTTTAATCTCGATACTCACCTTATACAAAGGTTCTTTGTAAACCCCAAAGTAGGGATTAATGGAACCTCGCACCTGAGCAGTAATTAAATTACCGTCAATTTCGTAATTCTTGACTTTATCATTTTTAGCGTAGGAACGTCCTCGACTCAAACGCGCTGAGTCGGTAAATTCTTCTAATGCTTCTATAAAGCGTTGTCCCCACCAAGTTTTACTAAATTTATTCATAGGTTTACCTCGATTAAATAATTGTCTGTTTATTCAATGCGATTAACTGACGAAAACTTTCGTTATCTAATTCCGTTAACCAGGATTCATCATTACTAACAATAGCATTAGCTACCTTTTTCTTTTCCTCGATCATTTCATCAATTCTTTCCTCTAAGGTTCCCAATGTGACAAATTTATGCACGAAAACATTTTTTTGTTGACCAATTCTAAAAGCGCGATCGGTTGCTTGATTTTCCACCGCAGGATTCCACCAACGATCGAAATGAAAAACATGATTTGCTTTAGTTAAATTAATCCCCACTCCCCCAGCTTTTAGGGATAAAATAAATACGGAAGGTTCTGTTTCAGGATGTTGAAATTCTTCGATCATTTGTTCTCGTTTTGGTTGAGAAGTCCCCCCGTGAAGATAATAGGTATTATAGCGAAAAGTTTGTTTGAGGTACTTTTGTAAGGAGTCACCGATTTCAGTAAATTGAGTGAAAATTAGCAGACTATCTCCCTCTAAAATTACTTCTTCTAGCATTTCTCCCAAACGCTCTAACTTATGCGATCGCTCAGGAGTAAAAGCACTGTTATCCTGTAAAAATTGACGCGGGTGATTACAAATTTGTTTCAAGCGCATCAGGGTAGATAAAATTAATCCTTTGCGTTTTATTCCCTCCGCTTCTTCTAATTGTTTTTCCACTTCTTTGATGACAACTTCGTAGAGAGAAGCTTGTTCTTTAGTTAAATTACAATACTGTTTGTTTTCCACTTTGTCAGGTAAATCTTTAATTATCTGCTTATCGGTTTTTACCCGACGCAGAATAAAAGGTTCCACTAATTTTTTGAGAACCGTGGACTGGAGACGATCATTTTGTTTTTGGATTGGCACTTCAAAAGCTTTACGAAATTGAGTTTCTTTACCTAAATAACCAGGGTTAAGGAAGTTAAAAATTGACCATAAATCAAGCAGTCTATTTTCTACTGGAGTTCCCGTTAATGCGAGACGATGTTGTGCAGATAAACTCAAGATTGCTTTAGTTTGTGCCGCTTTAGGATTTTTGATATTTTGTGCTTCATCAATTACTAAACGTTGCCAGGATTGCGAGTTAAATAATTTCAAATCCTTGCGAACTAAGGTAAAAGAAGTAATGACGATATCCTTTTGACTAGCTACTGTCTGAAATTCGTTCTCATCTTGATAGCGCTTACTACCATGGTGAATTAAAACCTGAAGATGGGGGGCAAATTTTTCAATTTCTTTTGCCCAATTTCCGACCACGGAAGTGGGTGCAACTAGCAGAGTTGGTAAAACATTATTATCTCCCTCTCTTTCCCCAATCAATCTAGCAATTACTTGTAGGGTTTTTCCCAGTCCCATATCGTCAGCAAGACAACCATTTAACCCCAATTGTTCTAGGTATTGAATCCAGGCAACTCCGCGCTTTTGGTACTCCCGCAGCGTTCCTTGTAATTGGGGAGGATTTTCGATCGGTTCTAGTTGACTAGGATTTTGTAATTTCTCTAGCATAGAACTTAAAAAATCATCGGTTTCAACAATAATTTCCTCTGGGTATTCGGCAGCTTTTTTCATTAATTCAATCAGATTCATCTCAGGATTTTCCTGCTGATATTTCTGCCAAAAATCTAGCATTTGCTGCATTTTATTTTGTTCTAGTTCTACCCATTGACCTCGAAATTTAACTAAGGGTGTTTTGGTGTTAATTAATTTTTGCCATTCCTCTTGACTAATAGTTTCTTCACCGATGGCTAATTCATATTGATATTCAATGATGTTTTCGAGGCTAAAAATCCCTTTACTAACGGGGGTAGATTTGCCTGATTTAGAAGTGGTTTTTAGCCGAACTTTAGCGCGTTGACGGCCTTCGGGAGTCCACCAAGCGGGAATAATTACCTTATATCCTGCATCTTCTAAAATCCAAGCAGTTTCTTTTAAGAAAGTAAAAGCTTCTGTAAGGTTGAGATAAAATCCCGTCGGTTTATCCGTTTCTAATCCTTGCCAAATGGGGGGATAAATACGGGCAGCATAACCCAAACTTAGTAAAATATTTTTGTCTAAATCTTGACCAAAATGCGCTCGTATGCTTGTTCTAGTTTCGGGTACTGCATACCAATATTCGTCTAATTCTAATCGCAGGGAGGGGTCTTGTTTAGAGATGAGGATAAAAGTAATTTGCCACTGTTCAATATTATTTTCTGGGGCCTCGGTTAGTTTAAAACCGAGGGTAAAATTAGATATATTTTGGTCTCCTAGTAATTGCTGTCTCCAAGTTTGCCACTGTTGATATTTTTCTAAAGCGGCAGCGGTTTGCAGAAATCCAGCAGTCTTAGTCACAGAGAAGCAATCACCTATAATTGTCTCGCTAATTTTTTTATCAAAACTGGCAGGAATTGCCGTATTAGTGACAATTTCATTGAGGAGACATTCCGAGAAGTGCCGGAGTAGGGTGTTGGGGTCGTATAATTGTGGTGAAGCATGGGGATTTTCAGCGCCGGCAAGACAAATGCGGGGAAGATATTCGAGATAGTGATCGAGATTGGTTTCGTAGGTTGCTGATATAATTTCCCAAAGAGGGTAGATGGCAAAGTTAGCGGTTTTCTTGTTATTTGTGGTTAATTCTCGATATTTAAAGGCAGGAATATAGTTATCTTTGAGAATTATTTCTTTAAAAGCTTGACTGTAGTGATACCAAAAAAGTAAATCTGCACCTAACTGAATCTCTGAGGAGTTGTAAAGACAGATAAAGTGCAGATCATTGAGCAGTTTAAGTACAGGATTAAGGGGATAACAATCAATTTGCCAAGATTGCCATTGGCTATTTTCTGGGGGTTCTTTTTCTAGATAACGCAGTAATTCTAAGGAGGGTAAAGGTTGATTCTCGTGACTAGGTAAAAGAAAGTAGCGGGGGACAAATTGCCGACTAAGAGGATTATAATTCGATTGAACTATTCCTAACTCTCCAGTGAGAAAGCTAGTTAATTCTTCTTTGCTTAACTGAAAAGGATGATAATTATCGGCAGTGGTGCGACTCTTTTTCGGGGTGCTAGTTTCTCCCCAAAGATAAAAGCTACCCTTCTGAATAAATTCATCCGTTGATTGGGGAATCCAAGTACCGTGAAGAATTTTCATGGTTTTTAATGAGTACAAAAGAACTTAAATGAGGGCAATACTTAGCCTCTAGAAAAATTGTAGCGATTATGGGAGGATTCTCCACACTTTTTTGTCCCTTTGCGAACCCAGAAGTCCTCTGGATAAGAGAAAAAGGTTAATAGAGCTTCTAGGATAAAAAACCATTGAAAAGACGTGATCAACGGTTTTTTTGAGCTTAAAGCTTATCCCTATATGGGTTGAAAGCTATTTTTGTTCTAGGTTTTGTTGAGGTTCCACTAAGAGGGATGTCTAATTATATCAATTCTCCAAAATCCGGCTACAAGAGTTCGATCCCCCTACCTTCGGCATCTCCCTTAAAAATGGGAACTTAAATTCGATAATTCGATCTGTAGTTTTTATGGGTGAGAATTGGTATTAATTAACTTTTACCCAAATACTGCGGAAATATTTTTCGGAATTATTTTTATCGATAATATCTTTACAGGGAGTATTACCAACTCGCTGGATTGTACCATCATCGCTTAAAATCTGAAAGCGATCTTGGAAATGGGGATAAAACAACAAAGCTTCTGGACGAAAACCTTCAGGGAATTGCAGTGATTCTATCTTTTCTGGTGCATCTTCTTTTTTTCCTGACCAAGTATAGAAAACAAATTGATCGCCTCCATGAAATTCTCCGGCAATAATTAAATATACTTCTAAAGCTGGCCAAAATTCAATGCTACGAATTCCTAATCCTCCCAAATCTAGCAGGATAGGATCACCAAATTCAGCTTTAGCTGTGGTTGAATTAGTAACTAAACTCTTGGGATTTTTTAGGGGTAATAAAAGAGCTTTACTGTTGGGGACAGGATTACGAAAACCGATTAAGATATTTCCGTCTGGAGTTGCCGTTAAACCTTCAATATTTAATCCTCCTTCAGCTTTGGGAGCTTTGGTTTCTGCTGTTTTGAAATCAAATATTTTAGCCAATTGAGAGTCTTCGATAATATCGCGCAATACTAACTGAGTATAAGACTCACCCACTTGAACTATACTAGAGCCGTCATCGGTAATTTTACTAGCAAAAAATTGATGACGAGGGAGTTTTCGTTCAGCATTTTTATTGCGGCCATGAGAAGTAATCCAATAGATTATATCATTTAGCACAGTTACCCCTTCTAAGTCGATTTCTCTATTTTTAGGATTGTTTTTTAGCCAACCATTAATGTCAATGGTTTCCAGCGCTTTTCCCGACTCTTGAGAGGAATAAATCCAGAGAATATTACCTAATTCTAAATCTGCCTCATCATTACCAATAACAAATTTATTTTCTCCTAAAGCAGTGGCTGCAGAAGCATCACAAATTCCCTGATGTTTGATTTCTTGGATAATAGAAAAGTTGAGAGGTTGCATGATTGTATTCTCCTTGTTAACCAGAAAAGTGAGGATTAAGAAAATTATAGGCAATAAAAGATAAAAGGACAAAAAATGACTAGAAATAATTTGAGAAAGGATTGGTTTGAAGATTGATTAAAAATCGTTAAACTGACAGCCATAATTATTTATTTCTGAGTATTAGGTAATATGGGTTTGCCAGTATTACGCACATTGATAAACTTCCCTAAAATATCAAACCAAAAAGGTGCGCCCATCGCCACGGCTACTCCGGTCATTAGCCAGCCAAAGATAGCTTGTAACAAGCCATTTTGTTCTCTTATTTGTTCACCATTAAACCATCCTTTTTCATCCCAACCAATTGGCAAAGGTTGATTAATTTTTTCTAAATCCTTGACACTAACTTGTAATTTTTCTGTACATTTAGCTACCTTGGTGGGATCAGCTTGAGCATCTTTAAAACAAGATTTATTAGTTTGAAAAACTTCTGTCGCTACCTGATTAATTCCCTGTCTTAAATTGGAATTTTTGGATAGTTGCTCAATAACATAAAAACTATCAATATTGAGCAAGGCAGCCGCTAAAAAACCAAAAGCGAAAGATACCCCCTTGGCATTTCTTTTATATACCCCCGATGTTCGCTCCATAATTTGAGTAAAAGTGTTGGCTATTTCATCAATAAAATTCTCCAGAGTTGGATTGTCATGTTTGAGTTTGGTACTATCACCTATTTCTATCAATCTGTTGATCGCTAATTTGTCTATTTTTGAGAAATTGGAAAGACTAGCTAATTTCTTAAAAATTCCTGTTTTTTCTCCAACAAGATTTTTTCCTAAAAAATCCGCTTTCAATAATTTTTCATTATCTGAAAGTTGACTATTAACTAGACTAATTAGAGATTCTGCCAAAACTTTTGGTTCAACATAGGAAGGACCAGCCGAATTTCCAGTTATAGGATTAGTGTATTGATTGAAACTTGATAATAACGAGTCATTATTGTACAAAGATTCCACCGTATTTTTCCCCAAGAATATTTCCAGAGCTTTTTTTAAATTTCTAGCCCGAAATTCTAATAAGGCGGCCAATTGTTCCTGTAATTCGGAGATAATAAGGCTGGAAGCTAAGTAGATAAAAATTAGAGCAACAATAATTTCGAGAAGGGTTCCTAGGTTCATTTTTAAGACCTCACTATTGATTTTACAAGTTTTTGTTTTTAGTTATGACCAAAGCAAATTAAGCCAATTCTTCGGTTAAAATGCGGCGGACAATTTCGGTGACAGCGGCGGCTAAATTGGTATCTCTTTCCCTGTCGGAACCGTTGGGAGTACGAAGAGCTAAGGAGAAAGTTCTCAGTTTAGCTGGTTGCACACGATTATCAACAAATTTGACGAAAGCTACATAAGCAAAGGAACTAGGACCGAAGCCAACTTTAGAAATTACCACAGGTTGACTAATCAAATTTATCACACCTAAAGTTTCTAAAGCAACATCAATATATCGTGATGCATCGGTTCCCATAGCACGAACAACGGTTTCTAAACTATTCCATTGACTGCCGATAAAACGAGTATTAGTAGTTAAATGTAGATGCCATCCTAACATCGTAATTAAACGCACTAAATCATAAGTCGATACATCATTTGTTCCCGTGGTATTATCTACTGGTGATCTTAAGACGGTAGCACTGCTACTTAAATCTTTGATAATTGGATCTTTAATCAGAGAAGGATTAAAATATCCCCCAGTAAATTTACAACTGGTATTTCCCGTTTGAGCTTTTAGCCAAGCTTCCAAATCCGCTCGTTTAGTAAAGCGTTTAAACAAGGCTCCAATTTGATTCGAGCGTCCCAGAGAACCATCAGCATCTTTTCTATAGGAAACCATATCAACCACCAGATCAAAAAATTTAGGTTTGGGAGAATTAGCTGGTTCAATCACACAATTATCAACATCAACTGTAGGGAATTTCTTATTAATTTGTTCAATTGTGTTAAGAACTCCAATGAATTTAGTGGCACTGAGTAATTGTTCTGGATTAAAGGCATCTTTCCCTAACCAATGGGTTTTGATTGGACTGCTGCCATCGCCAAAACTTCCCACACATACACAGGCATGAGAGATGTTACTGGCCAGAAAATTTAAGCCATTTGTGTCAATATTGGGTAAGTTTCCCCGTTGGGGATAATCGCTAAAAGTAATAGTTTTCCCTGATCCTACGAGAGTAAAATTAGTTCCGTAGGAAACTAAATTAGTCCCGTCTGGTTTCTGTTTTAAGTGTTCAGGATAGTCGTCCACTTCCATGGCAAAAGGCGAATTCCGCAGTGTTCTAGCGACGAATGACTGAGTTACCCCAATATTAACCGGTGCGATTGAATTATCTTGGATGGTGGTTAATTTGTTAAGTATAAATTTAGTATCTTTGGCTTGATCTAAGATAAAAGGTAGCTGTTTTGTGTCAAGTAAATTAGTAGCAATATTGGGATTAATTGCCACTGTGTCAGAAGGAAGTCCAGATAAATCGAAGGCTTGACAAAATTCTTTGAGTCCTCGCCAAGTAAAAGTATCTCCAGTGCCTAAATCACCATCAATCCATTGTCCACCGGGGTATAACCCTAAGTTAGCTAGTTTAGTTTGAATTTCTCTTACTAACCCTTGATCCGCTTTTAGTTGGGAACGGGTCAGAGTTTTGTTATCGTTAACAATGTCTTGTAAAGTTGCCATAGTTTTGTCCTTGAAAGAGATTAGGAAAGGATAGGAAAAGTATTAAAGCAAATTCTTAATGACAACAAACCAAGGTCGAGTAGTGTCCTTTACTTTACCATTGGTATCAAGTTTTAGGGTCTTTTGGGTAACTGAATCGCTGACATTTCCTCCAATAATATCAATTTCATTCGTTCTTTTTTCTACTACCAAATCACAATGAGAAATATAATTGTCAGTGGTATCATAAGTAACTCCTGATTGACGAGGAGCGCAAACTAAATCACCAATTTCTGGAGTTACTTCATCAATTTTAAAAGCCACAAAAGGAGCATTAATGATTTGATCTTTGCGTTTTTTAACACTATCTCGAATATAAACTGAATGACTCGCATCTCGCTTAAATTTATCGGCCGCACCTGCTTTTGTCATGATCCAAGAAATAAATGCTGCTGACCAAGGTACGTTACCCACATCAAAACGAGTGTCAATATCGTTACGATTTAGAGCTTCTTTCCAATAGGTAACAATGCGTTGCCAAAACCCATCTTCTCGTTCTTTTCTTGTCCCTTTTTTAAAAAATTCCCATTCTTGAGTAGCAATATTAACTAAGTTTTGCTTAAAATTTTGATCGACAAAAATTTCGACATGAGAAATAAAAGCAAACCAAGTAGTCATACCATCACGAGGCGTTTCTAATTGAATTTCCCAGTGATTATTAGGAGCGGATCGATATTGTTTGATGGCTAGGGTATCCCCTTTTGCTAAGGGAAATTTTTGGGAATCTGTTAAGGTACTGCTATCTTGAGGTAAAGCCTTGATGACGGTATTCACTAAAGCTTTTAGGGTTTTGTCAGCCATGATATAAAGTCTCCTTGAGAAAATAAAGAACGATTGAACGATTAGGATTTGTGCAGTGTATTTAAAGCACTTTTAATCCGGGTATCAGTAATCACAAAGGCAGTGAAGGTTTTGCTAGGATCACTCTTAACATGGGAGAAGGGATTTTTATTAGTAATTCCCAAAAAAGTATCAATCTTATTTCCTTTAATTGCACTCCCCACATCCGCCGCAAAGAAATAACCATCATGCTTCACTTTTTTTCCCGAAGGCAAAATGACTTCTTTTCCTCTTGCATCAGGAATATAAATAACTGTTCCTAAAGGGATCACGGTTTTATCAACGGCAATGGTACGATAAGGAACTAAGATAAAGCCTCCTGAACCATCTCCAAAAAATCCTTTAGCTGGGGCAAATAAAGAGCGATTCATGGCTCGGATAATGGCCTCTTTTAAGCTCGGAAAAAAGGGTTTACAATTGGTTTGAGCGGTTGTTCCGGTTGTGGCAAAGTTAAAGGTTTTAAGGGTATTGCTATCCGTTTTAACTTGTACAGTGCCTTCTAAAGCGGCAGTACACCAGTCTTTTTTAGACAGTTTAACGCCTAAAGAAGTACCACTGGAATTTTTTAAGGCAATGGCATCGGTCGCACTACTCGATTGAGCTTGATGAACAAAGTAGAAAGTAGAAAATAGGGTCAATTTTTTATCTTTAACGCCTTCTGTCGGTTCAGGAAAATCAAAGATAATTTGAGGTTCAGTTAGGGCAATTAGAACAGGAACAAATTTATCCTTTTGAGAAGGGGAAGTATAGCTAACTTGTGCAAATGCAGGAGAGACAAAGCTGCTCATAATAACTAGATAAATCCCTGCGATAATTAATAGTAAGTGTTGCAAATATTTGTTCATAATTAGTTCCTAAGAACGAATTTCAGTTAAAATGTCATTAAGTTGTTTTGACCACTGGTCTAGGTTAAAATTCTGAGGGTCATCATGTCCACCCGGTACGATTTGATCAAGAACAACATGAAAAGCAGGAATTAACCATTTTCCGCGCCGTACACTGGCCGCAATATAAACAACTGCTAGGCGATCTAATTGAGCTTTGGTAAAGCCAGGATCGGGCGATTTAGCATCATTTTTTCTGGGTGGAGAACATTGAGATTGACCAGGGTTTGGTTGACATCTTCTAGGTTGAACTAATTCAACTGCTAAGAATAAACCCTTACATTTATTCACCCCACAAAATTGATCCGATTCTCGTTTTGTAGAACGCCAAGGGATATTAAAATCCTTACGAGTGATGGATTCTCCTACTCGATTAATAATAATATGCGCGGGAGAATTGTCGCCACTACCATATTGATTGAAGTTGTTAAACCTCCAACTAGCTTCATTAATATTATTGGGAAGGGGATCATTTCCCAAATTAGGAGTGCTGGTATCATGAATAATAAAATAACGAGCCAATTCTGCACTGGGATTATTATTATTAGTTCGTGAAACTGGTTTATCTAATGAACCACCAATGTCTGCTTCGTTAATTCCTTGAGCTTGTAGATATCGTCTTAATTGCTCTTTACTGATATCGATGGTGGGTCTAGTTAAGAGTTGATCAAACGGAGCAGGTAAACTGGTTAAAGTTAGTCCTACATTCCCAAAAATTTTGGGTTGACGCAATAAACATTTAGCCTGATCGATAGAAGAAATCTGAGAAGTCGGTACTATTTGACAAACGGTTTGAGCTTGGATTTTTGCTTGAAAAAATAAGATTATTACTAAAGTAAATCCAAAGATCATGAATCGCTGAAAAAGCTTGAATAACACAGCTTTACCACTCCTTGAAATCTTGAAATAAATAGAAAGACAAATTTCTTCTAACTAGATAACTGGACATGACTGACTAAAATTGATGCTTGAGGGCTGCAAACTGAATTGATGATCAGAACCCCAAGAAAGCCAAGGAAATCAAGCTAGATAAAATTGTTGATAGCCGACGCTAACAGGTGTAGTGGTTCCTTTCAAAACAAAGACTGCATCGTTAAAGAATTTAATAAAGCGATCGCAGTGTGCGGAAGTACCAATGGGAAATTGACGCATTCGCCAACGATTATTGGAATTTTTGTTTTCAAATAGAGAACCAGCATTATAAGCACAGGCAACTTTGGGGGGATCTAACAAAGTTTTCAAGCGTTGATCGGCAATAAATGACGTTCCTGCTTTAATAGAAATACTGGCATTTTTTAAGTCATCTCGATCGATGGTTGAATTATGTAATGTACCTCTGGCCGTAGAAATTAATGTTTGCATTAAGCCAACACTGATCAAATGAGGGGTGATAGAATCAGATACATAACCCGGTTCTTTGCGGATAGCGTCTGCTTTTCCGTTCGATTCTGTGGCAATGGTGGCAATAATAATTACTGCTGGCACATTAAAATGTTTTGACCATTGATTAATTTCATCAGAAAAATTATTCCAAATTTTAGTAGCAGTCGCCGGTTGACCACTGGTTCGCTCAATGCCGCTACCTTCAATTTCCACTCCATCTTCTGCCAATCGCCAGCGTACACTATTAGGAAAAGCCCGATGAAAATCTTTTAGGGGATTATTGTCATTGTCATCGGCAAGCTCGGGAATTTCTAAAACTTGTCCCACGGAAATTTGATTAGGATTGGCAATATCATTGGCTTCTTGAATTACCACAAATTTTGAAGCATCACCATAAAATTTTAAAGCAATTCCTCTGAGGGTATCTCCCGATTTAATCGTGTAGGTTTGCATAAAATCATCTCCTGATGTTATCGATCTTTACTCAATTGTTACTGTCCGAGTTGTGCCATCCCAAGTTACAGAAAGATTTAGTGCTTGTGCCAAATCTACTATTTTCACAAAGCCGAATTGTTCAATTTTCTTGATGATTTCTTGTTGGCTAGTTCCATCGGGAATATCCATCGGTTTATTGCTGTGTTCAATCAGCAAAAATCCTAAGGATTTTGCTTCTTCTCCATCAGCAAATTTTAATTCCATCACTTCTTGATCATTGGCAGTAATAATTTGCCAATTAAAAGTATCTAGCAAAGGACGAATCTTGACGATACTTTTTTCATTAAATATCTGCGCTTCTCGGAAGGGTTTTCCTTGAACAACTGCTGTGATACTAGCCGGAGTTTCCACTAAACCAGAAACGCCCGTTAATTTGGTTTTGACTAGGGTTCTAAATTGATCTCCCACCTGTCTTTTACTTAAAGATGTATCCCAGGGTAAAACCATTGGATCCCATTTTCCGCGTTGGGGTTTATTAGGAAACTCACGTTCTACTTCTCCATGACCTAAAACGGTTTTAGCTGTTACTTCAATATCGTAAAAATCACATAGTTCTGCTACTACCTGCGCCATGGTTTCCCATTGGGTTTGTTTCATCGGAAAACTTCCTGCTTTAAATGGTTTTTCCACCGCACCACTCATACAACAGACGCTAACTCCGATTGAACCCGTACCAAACAGTGCCGTATGAGCCGCATAAACATTATCTGCGGTAGAAACATTATCTTTAATTGAGTGAGTTCCTCGCACTAACTTACCATCATCTTCGATTAAAATATGATAATGAGATTTATCGTTGCTAGATGCTTTATGTCCCCCTGCTGTCCAGTGAATAATGATTCTTTTCATCGAACAGTTAGGCATCCATGCTGTCGGTACAATTCCCATAGTTTTTACCTCTCAATTATTGAATTATCTGGTTATTTAATCAATTAAACTAAGCTCTCACGGGAGGGCGAATAGCAAAGTGAATGTGGTTATCATGACCAGGAGCAAAATTGCATAGTTTTTGTCCCAAAAAAGTTTCATCTTTCAGGGTCGCATCATTAAAAAACACTTGACTAACCAGTTTTTGTCGTCGCATGGCTTTAATCAGAGCGCGTGCTGCGGTTCGGTCAAAATTGTCACTTTCCCAAGTGATTCCGCCATGTTGTCCATCCGTGCGCGGAAGCCTTACATCACACATTAAACCCGTTTCATGGCCTGCGTGTTGGGGGGTGTCTCCTCCTGTGGGTTTACTAACATCATTAATAGAAAAAGCGGCACTACTAGGATTAGAAACTCGGAATGTATTATGATAGTCAGCAGCAATTTCTAAGATGGCATCTGCTAACCAACTTGTTCCAAAATCATGATCATCATTGGTTTGATTTTTCTCATGATTAATTAAGCTAATAGAAGGATTACTATCGGGCATGGTTTGCCAACGAGGTGCATTGGCCGCTTCTAACCATTTCTGAGTGGTATTGTCCACATCTATTCGTCCATCTCCACCTAGAGTTTCTCTCCCTGCAATAATCGATTGAAATAATTTAATAGCAAGAATGAAACCTGTATTCAAGGCTGCACTATTAGGATCACCGACAAAAGTATAGCCGAGGGAATGTAATCGCTGTTTAACTGCAATCTTATCGGCTGTTCGGTTGATTCCTCCTAATCCGACACTTCCCGTTAAATTCAGGGTAACTGCACCTGTTGCCTTCGGTGGAGAAGCCTTGATTTTGATTTCTACACTTTGATTATCAATGGCTATTTTAACAATGCGATCGCCTGCTTGTAAGAAGACAAATTCGGCTTTCCATTCTCCTCCTTCTTCTATTTTAATATCATCTAGGGGGAATTGATTATCAATTAAAACGGTGAGTTTTTTGCCTTTGTCGGCAGCGGCGGCGGTTCCTTCAATCCGAAAACTTTGTCCCACTTCCACTTCCTTGGGAAAACTGGTTACTTGTAAGGTATCAGGGAGTGGTGGAATAACAATTCCGTTGGCTTTTGCTAGTAAAGTCCTCGCTTCGGGAACAAGTTTTAACACTTTGCTTACATAACTTATATCTGCAGCAAAGCCTTTACTTTGAATAAAACCGATAAAGTTTTCAGGAGTTTGAGTATTTTCTTCTAATCCTTTATAGGGTTCACGGGTTAAAAATTTCCAATAACCTCGCAGAAAATTGTCAATATCCGTGAATAAGCAAAAGTCCATCGCTTCCGATTCAGAAGGTACTTTAATCGATTTAGGAGTAGCAAAAGGAGTCATTTCCTTGCGCCATTTTAAACCAGCGAAGTTTTTCTGGTCTTCGGCTAGTTTACTGGTGGCTCTGGCGGACTCTAATAGCCATTGAGCCAGAGAAACTTCTTTTAAATGACTAAAATGATCGGGAGGAATTGCAGTTAAGTTAACTTGCCGATTATCGGTAGCGTCAACTTCTCGAAAAATTATGGACAAATCAGCTTGAGCATATTGTTGAACTAAGTCATCTAGTAAAGCCATTGCTGTCTCCTGTAAGCGGTAGAAAATCAATTATTTCCCTGATATATTTCCCTTTATTTTGAGAAATAAATCGATAAATTTCTGTCTATTGCACGATCTTGGCAAATTCCTCAAAAATGAAATGTTCATCTCGATTAGCCTGACTTTTATCAGGCCATTTCACCCAAAAATGTCTTTCTTCCAAGCGCACATCCAACACGGCATAATCTCCCGGTTCAATCCCAACTAAGGTACTTGCCTCTAATTCAGAGGATTGTTCTGTGGAGGGTTTAAGAACAGTTTTTTGAGTAATTCTTAGGGTAGCTGGCTCTGGTGTGGAGTTGTCATCAGCATCTCCAATTAAACCAACTTTAATCGCTTCTGCCATCTTTTCTGCATCAAAAAGATCCATGTCTGCTTGGGAATCCACAAAGCAACATTCAATTAAAATTGCTGGCATTGAAGTATTTACCAACACAGAAAAACGGGTATTTTTTACTCCTCTATTTTTAAATCCTAGCTTGACAATTTCCGTCAAAACTGATTTAGCGATCGCTTGAGAAGTTTGACTAATACCATAAACCTCCGATCCCATTGCCTTGCTGGTGGGTTGAAAGGCATTAAAGTGAATAGAAACAAAAATATCAACGTTATTACTATTGGCTTTATTGGCTCTTTTTCGCAAAGAATCATTAAGACTAACGGTACTGGTCGGGGTGCAGTTAATTACTGAATGACCCGCTGCGGCTAATTTAGCAATTAGCCGAGTACCCACCTCTTTAATGACAACATCTTCCTGTCTAACTCCCGATGCGCCAATGTCATGAGGTGGGCAATTATGACCCATATCAATCCCAAATTTCATCTGTATACCTCCAGTTTCTTTAATGTTTATTTATTGATCAATTTCTCTGAATATACTCTACCTCAATTGAACTAATAAAAATCATATTTTTACAAAAATTTACTATTGTTTTATAGCAATTTTTACTAGAAAGTTTGGCAGCAATAATGCTATTCTAAATTAAGCTTTAGAATAGCAATACAATCAATTATTTTTCTTAACCATTAACTTGACTCCTTGTAGCTTTTAGCGTATCAGAGACTAAAGCGGGCAAACCATGAAATAGCTTAGTTCCCGTGGCAATACCTAAGGCTGACAAAACTAAATCTAATTTGTAGAATGTAGCGATTTGCTCAGGTTTGGTTGTCGTCATATTTACCAAAGGTTCTAGAATACGAATCCCTGTAAAACTTGCCATAAAACCAAAGACAAGACTTAAGAGGAGAGCATATTTTTTGGTTAGAGTTATGTACTGGAGTAACTCTTTTTGTTTTGAGATTAATTGTGCTTCTTGTTCCTCCGTTCGAGAGGCAATATTTTTCAAAACACTAATCTCTTGTTCTAAAACCTCTTTCTGGGGATTACGCCAAGCAGCAATAAATAATTCTACGCTGCGTTCCACCACCGCAACAATAGCAATTGTGCCAATGAAAATCTTATCTAGGGCGATATCTCCCCGCATAGTTAACGAGGGAAAAATGGCAATATTAGCAAGCAGTAGAAAAGCCACCAATCCGACTAAAAACAGCAAAAACCAGAAGGGATTATTTAGCAAAAATTTTTCAGTTTTTGTAGCCATGCTATTCAAGGAAAGGGAAGATTGAGTCATGAATTTATCTCCTTTTATGGATAATTTTGAATCTTAAAGAATAAATTAAACAAATTGATCGGTAGCAAGAATTTGAGCCAATTTCTTCTCCCTGTCAGCCACGGTTTCTGTGGTGGGAATATGGTCTAATAAACTGCTATAGAAAAAATAGGCAAAACCGGCAAAATCTCGCTCACGAGTCTCCTGCGTTTGTGCTTGAATTAATTGGAAATTTACTCGTCTATCACTGGGTTTTAAACCTGTGAGAATACCGATGACGGTGGGAATATGTTCCCGCGCTGCTTTTACCTCTGATTTATCGATTTCTCTCTCAAAACTCTGGACATCTCCACGATAAGTTTGCAATGCCAGTTCTTCAATTAATCCTTCCTTTTCCCATGCTTCCCAATCAGCTAAAGCATGATCAACAGAAAATCCTAAAGGATTGGGAGAAATGGAGAGAATACAATCGTCTTTTTCCGCTTTAATGGTTTTAAAAATCAATCGCACTAATTGAGTTAACTTCTCCTTACGCCAATCTTTAAATTTCGCTAATTGGGGATTGCTTAAGGGACTAACTGAACCAGTTTCCTTTTGAAAAAGTTTGATAGTAAAGGATTCAAACCCCATGCTAAAATCAAAAATTTTAGTACCATTAGGCAAGAGTTTTGCGTGATGAATAGCGAAGTGATCATCTAATTGAATACCATCAATTTCATAGTTTTTAACTACTTCACGAATAAGACTAACCCAAAAATCTTTAACTTCAGGATGAGCGGGATTTAAGCGGCAATTTCCATCACCATCAACGGTATTTTTCTGTTGATGAGTAAGCATAAACCAATCTGGTTTTTGGGCAAATAAGGGAGCAGCTGGGGGAACCATTAAACCATATTCAAACCAAGCAATAATCCGAAAGTTATACTTTTCTGTCTGATTAATCTCAATGATTTCTGCTAGTAGATCTCTACCGACTAACTCTTTTTCAAGGTTGACTTTTTTGAGTTTTTCCTTATCGGCAGTGAAAACATTATCAGCAATTTGTGATTGAAAAAACACATAGCCTTTGTTCCAAACTACTAGATAAAGAGTATTAAATCCTAAATTTTTAAGTTTTTCCAACCCAGCTTTTAGGTTATCTTTAGACTTGAGAATATCACTGTCAACATTGGTGAGCCAAACGCCCCGTATTTCTTCTACTTGTACATGATCATCAAAGAAAAATCCCGCTTTCCCTACTGAACCTTGTTCTGCGGCTAACTTGACAGAATAATGATTATTTTGGCGAAAATAAGATTTAATTGGTAATTTAGTTCCCGCTTTGATTAAGGATTTTTGCCCACTATTGAGGGTTTCAGAAAAAGCTGTGGAAGACTTGAAAAACGTATCCTGAAGAATATGAATGTGCAGCATATTTTTTACTCTCTCTCAGACAAAGGATAAATGAACCTCAAATCCGCAGCAGCGACGGGTTCGGAAGACAGACAAGCGCACTTAGTTCTGATTAATTCTCAGAATTTGCTCACGGCAAAATATAGTCAATAACCGACCCCAACTATTGCTCGAAAGTTACCACTGCTCAACTGTTTACCTAGCTTGAAAGCAACACTTAAACAGGCAAACCAAGAGCCGATGGTTCCTCCTATTGACGTAATGTCAAGGACAAAGGGTTTGGGAGCAAAGATCGGTTAGTTAGGGAAATCATTTGGGAACAATTTAACTCGCTCTATGATAACCATAGATAAACAAAAAAAATACTTAAATGTAACAAAAAAACACATAAGTCGGGAGGTGTAATTAAATATTAGACTTATCGAGGTTGAATTGAGCCACGAACCCCACAACTGGCATAGGTAATCAACTGGACTAACCTATATTACAAATCATTAAGCCGATTGACAGCCTTTCCGATCAAGACGAAGTGTAACCTAATGGCTCTTCTCGACTTTGTGTGATAATTTTTGCTTATGGAATCGTGAAATACTTATCGGGTAACACTTTTAGGACTATTTTGTCGAAGAGACTATCAGTATAGACCTCGTTTCCACACAGAAACCAGAAGAGCCACCTAATTTGCTATCGACGACCGACTCCCCAAAAGCAAAACTTTGTACCTCACCATTAAGATAACTGTTATCAAAACGCGGATATCACTGCCAATAGAGTTCGGTTTTACCGTTATGGGATGGGCATTAACGGGGGTAATATTCTAGGTAAGGAATTTGTATCTAGTCAGTGATGAAGACGATGTTAAAGGGGTCTTTACCGAAATTAAGCGATATTTTCCCGCCGACTGACCATCAGGACCGGGAAACTTTCACCCCCAATGCTTTTTATCCTAATTTATCGGAATGGCTCAAGCGCTCGCAACTGAAAGCGGAAAGTGAATGGTTCGCAGCGATCGCATCTTTAGAAAATATCTTATTACAAAACCCAAATAATGCCGCCAGTCGGGGTTTAATTCTCTCCGGTCCGACGGCTTTAGTCAGAGAAAGCAAGGCTTTAACGGGTTTTGAATTTGGTGTTTTCACCGTTAAAGCTTTAAAACATTTACAATGGCTGGGTTTGCAATTGCCTTCTCAGGAAAAATCCGCCGCCGATATTTCCCCAACAGAGATCCATGAATTACCCCTCTTGCCAACGGATCCGATTGCTAATGAAAGATTTTGTCTGGTTTTTAGCGAAAGTTTCGCTCTTTTGCTGGTTTTAGGCGAGGATCAGTGGGGTTTGTCCTCTTTTCAATTTTCCTTTGATCCCGTCCTCACTCAGCAAGCTTGGCAGCAGTTGCGGCAACGATTAGTTAATCTGCGTTATCCGCAAATCGAGACTTTAGAGGCAATTATCGAGGCTAATGGCAGTCCCTCGCCGGATTATCGTCTAGTTAGCCAATTTAGTCGCCAATTACTGCAAAATTTACCCAACCAGCCTAATTTAGACCTGAAAAAAACGAAATCGCCTATCAATGCCGAAATCACTCCGCCAAAGGAAGATAATTCTAATTTAGAATCGGGTTGTGATTTGGAATTATTGCGCGCTTTAACCCACGAAATTCGCACCCCTTTAACCACCATTCGCACCATTACAAGATTATTGTTAAAACGGGCCAAAGTAACGGAAGATGTAGAAAAATATTTAGAAACAATCGATTTAGAATGTAGTGAACAAATTCAGCGCATGGAATTAATTTTCCGAGCCGCAGAATTGGGTATTAATCCTCTGGGAGATAAACCAATTCAATTAATTCCAATTGCTCTAGAAAAAGTCTTTCAAGATAGTATTCCTCGGTGGCAAAAACAGGCTAAACGGCGCAATGTCAATTTAGAAGTTAATGTACCGAAAAAATTGCCTTCGGTAATTAGCGACCCGAATTTATTGGATCAAATGTTAAATGGAGTCGTGGAAAAATGTACTCGCAGTATGGCTAGTGGTGGACTGTTGCAAGTACATATATCAACGGCAGGAAATCAATTAAAAATGCAGTTTCAAACTCAAATAAAATCACCTAATCTTACCCTCAAAGCTTTGGGAAAAGTCCTAATGTTTCAACCAGAAACCGGTAGTTTAAGTCTGAATATGAAGGTGACTAAAAACCTTTTTCAAGCTTTGGGAGGTAAATTGATTGTGCGTGAAAAACCCGAAGAAGGTGAGATTTTAACTATTTTCTTGCCCCTCGGACGCATTAAATAAGTTGGGATTATTCTCAATTTTTCATCTTGTAAAATAGGCAAAATTGCCAAGAGGATGCTATACTAGGGCAACAAATATTATTGATAGTTGCCATGGAAAAAACTGTTTTAATTTTAGGTGGCACTGGTCGCATTGGTCAAAGTGTCGCCCTAGATATTATTAATCATACTTCAGCTAAAGTTATTATCACAGGACGCAAGGAAAAAGCGATTAAATTACTGCCAAGAATGCAGTTTTTGGCTTTGGATTTAGAAGAAATAGACAAGCTTAGACAGGCAATTAAAAAGAGTGATTTAGTTATTCATTGTGCCGGTCCCTTTCATTATCGCGATGGCAGGGTAGTAAAAATTTGCATCGAAGAAAAAGTCAATTATATTGATGTTAGTGATCATCGTTCTTTTTATCAAAAGTTAATTCCCTATCGAGAATTAGCGATAAAAGCGGGAATAACTGCCGTGGTTAATACGGGAATTTTTCCTGGTATTTCTAATAGTATAGTGCGGGAGGGAGTGGAACACTTAGATAGGGTAGAAACGATCCGTTTAAATTATGCCGTAGCCGGTTCAGGAGGTGCGGGATTAACTGTGATGCGGACAACTTTTCTCGGTTTAAAAAAGCCTTTTTTAGCTTGTATTGAGGGAAAATGGCAAGAGATTAAACCCTATACTGCCAGGGAAGTAATTGACTTTCCCGCTCCTTTGGGTAAAACTGGTGTTTATTGGTTTGATATGCCAGAAACCTATACTTTTGCCGAATCTTTTCCAGTGCAAAATGTGATCACAAAATTTGGTTCTATTCCCGATTTTTATAATCATTTAACTTGGATTACTGCCCATATTTTTCCCGATGCTTGGGTAGAAAGTTATCGGGGAATTGAGTTTTTTTCCCAAGTTAGTTATCGCATGACAGAAGTAACCGATAAATTTTCGGGAATTGGGGTGGCAATGTTGGCAAAAGTCGTCGGATGGCAAGGGCAGCAAAAAGCAGTTTATCAAGCAACTATGGTTCACGAGAATACTGCTCAAGCAGCGGGTTGGGGAACTGGCAGCGTGGCAGAATTAATCTTAGCGGCAAAACTCCAAAAAGCTGGGATTTATCCCGTGGAACAGGTGTTATCCACAGAACTATTCCATGCTACGATGAAAAAAAGAGGTATTAAACTCGATCGCTCCTGTACAATTGTGGCTTAGAAGATGAAAAAAATCTGGCGTTACCTAGGACTGTTTTGTTTAGTTTTGTTACTGACTTTATCCCCTATCTTCATGATAGCAGCCCAGAATAATCCTGCTAAACAGGGACAGGAAACACCCCTGGAAACTTTGGGAGAAGTTTTTCCCGTCATGCTTGATAATCAAGAACTTTTTACGATTCGGCAGGGAATAGGTTCTTTTTCAGCGCAAGAAAGAGCGAAATCGATTACAGACAGAATTGAAAAAATTGCCGATGACGATGCTCTTTCTCCTGAAGATTTAACTATAAAAATTGATCCTGAAGACAAAAACCCTTCGATTATTTTGGGAGATACGGTTATTGCTACTATTACTTCTAAAGATGCCAAATTACAGGCGGTCAGTCAAGAAGTATTGGCCGAACGAGCTTTAGCAAAGATTAAAGCGGCCATTGTCCGTTATCGTCAAGAACGTCAACCGGATAACCTCTTAAAAGATGCAGTTTTGACGGTAAGTGCTACCTTGGCCACGGTCTTAATTTTCTGGGTAATAATTTTTATATCTTCGCGGGTTTTTCCCCAGATTCAGAGGTTAATCACCTCCCTAGTTCCTGGGGTCGTATTCCAAAATTTTGAGATTATTAGTTCCCAGACAATAGGAATTTTTTCCCTAAGAGTTTTGCAATTTATCCGCACTCTAATTATTTTAACTATTCTCTATTTTTATTTAACTTTTGTCCTTCGTCTTTTTCCCTGGACTAGAAAATTTGGTGATGGTTTTCTGCAATACTTTTTTAGTGCTTTAGAAGTTGTTTCCCAAGAGATAGCAAAATATTTACCCAGTATTTTTATCATACTGCTAATTATTTTTATAACTCACTATCTGTTGAGAGCAATTAAACCATTTTTCACTGGATTGGAAAGAGAAAATTTAGTAATTAATGGTTTCTATCCCGATTGGGCAAAACCAACCTATAATTTACTGTCACTGCTGATAATTGCCTTAGCTATAGTCATCGCTTTTCCCTATCTACCTGGATTTAATTCTCCTGCTTTTCAGGGGGTGTCGGTATTTTTAGGGGTACTATTTTCCTTGGGTTCCACCTCTGCTATTGCTAACGTGGTGGGGGGAATTATCCTCATCTATACCCGCTCTTTTCAACTAGGAGATAAAATTTCTATTGGTGATGTTATTGGAGATGTGATTGAAAAAGGATTATTAGTCACCCGTATTCGCACACCAGCTAATAGAATTATCACGATTCCTAATTCATCGCTGTTAAACACTAATGTGATTAACTTTAGTGTCTCTCAAAGGGAATTCAAACAGCCTTTAATTTTGCAAACCACAGTCACTCTCGGTTATGATTTACCTTGGCGTAAGGTTCACGCAACCCTGAAAGAAGCAGCCTTAGCCACCCAATTTATTGTCTCAGAACCTGCTCCTTTTGTCTTGCAAACCAGTCTCGATGATTTTTATGTCAGCTATCAGCTAAATGCCTACACCGATCATCCTAACAAAATGGTGTATATTTATTCTGAATTACACCAAAATATTCAGGATAAATGTAACGAAGTCGGTATCGAAATTATGTCTCCTCACTACAAGGCTCTCCGGGATGGCAATCACAGCACTATTCCTGAAAATTATCTGCCGGAAGATTATCAAAGTCCTGCTTTTGGTATTCAGTCAAATCCTCAGAAGTAATAATTTTCCTAATAGTTTTAATCGCATTTGTCAAGCCCTTTTGAGTTATTGTTGATAATTCTTCACCAAATTCACAATTAATAGCAGGAATAAATATTCCCCAGGCCCTAGGAGTTTGTTGATAAATTGCTTGAGTTAATGCTAATAAAAAAGTAGGACTTTCTGCATGACCGAAATTATTCCATTCGGTAACTGCCGCTAATTTTTCTATCTGGATATCAGTTTGATTAGATAATACCGCATCAACAAAAATAACTAGAGAAGCATCAGCTATATCGGCCGCTAACTCAGGAGTCAATTGATGGGTAGCGATGACCTCTAGATTAGACCAATTCTCCTCGGCAATAATTTCGGCTATTCTCACTCCCACTCCGTCATCATTTCTTAAAGTATTACCATAGCCGATAAGCAGTATTTTAAAATTATTCATGGTCATAGCAGTTATCTTAATGATGATGTACAAAGTTTTCCTTTTTGGGGAGTCGATGGTCGATACCAAATTAGGTTATACTTCGTCTTGACCAGAAACGCTGTAAAATAAGTATAGGATATCTGGGATGATCTCGATACACAGCTTGACCTAATCGATAAATTAACTGAGTCTGGTAAGAAAACTTAAGCCTTGATAGTAGTTTCTTGATGAGGAAAAAATTATGCTAAGGAAGAGTCATAAATACTATCTCTTTTCTCTCACCTAGAAATCATCTCTAGGCGAACCAGAAAATACTGATATTCAATTAAGTCTAGAATTTAGTCTAGCTATGGAGAAATTGCCTATTTAAGCGACTTTTTTCCCTAAAATGACCACATCAGCCAGAAAATCGTCTAGAGCGGCAATTTGGGGTAAATAACCCCATCGTTGAAAGCCGAATTTTTCAAAGAGACGAATACTGGCCTGATTGTGGGCAAAAATAATACAGATAAGATTAGATATACCCAATTTCGGACAGCAATTCAGGGCATATTCTACTAATAATTTACCGATTCCACGACCTTGATAATCGGGGGAAATATATAAACTAACCTCTGCCGTTTTTTGGTAAGCGACACGACCATAAAACATCTGTAAACTTAGCCAACCCACCACCCGACCTTCGATCGCTATTACCCAAATGGGATACTGTTCAGGATCGTGCTTTTTAAACCATTCTCGCCGACTTTCGAGGGAAATAGGCTTTAAATCTGCGGTTGCCTTGCGAGTGGGAACAGCAGCATTATAAATCTCGATAATTGTTGGTAAATCTGTTTCTTTAGCCTCGCGAATAATCATAGAATATCAAGTAAGATGAAGTATAACCTAATTTTGCCTTGTCTCCTAACTTCTGAACTCTCCTATATCTCTCAATATTACCTTAAAATTGAGTTTGATAGCGGACGGTAAACTCATTCAAATTGTAATCGTAGGAGAAGCGGATAAAAGACTGGGAATTAACTCGATAGACGGTTTCCAAATTGGGAAGAATATTAAAATCGGTTGCTCCAATCGCATTACTAACCGCATTCTCCACATCATACACGACTCCTTGAGCTAAGAGGGGAATCGCCAACTGAACCACTCCAAACTGAATTAATTGTTCTGTGTTTTTCCCCTGTAAACCATTAAAAACCGACAGCAATTGTTCCCCCAACAGTCGAACGATTTCCCCTTGGCTGCGGGGGGGAGTGCTAGTTAATTTAACTAGGGGAGTATTAAGCAATCCCTCATCTTCACCTCTAGCAAAAGCCACTCCTTGTAAACAATTAGCAGCTTTTTGTAATTCTGCATTTGTGTAGTTTTCCTCTAGGGGAAAAGGGGGACTATTGGGACGAATTTGGCACACTTCATTAATATTACGGCCTAAATTTGGTAGCAAGCGGTTTAATTCCCCTTCAACGCTGAGGGTGACATCGATCCTTTGAATGCGATTCAGACTATCATCGGGAATTTCATTACTAGGAAAATCCCCCCCCGGACGGGAGATAGCAAAATCGCGAGATTGAGAAAATTCGCTGAGAATTGTTCGCAGTTGAATATCAACAAAGGGATTAAAAAGTCCCAACCCGCGACTAGAATCAAAAACAATAACATTTTGATTGCGTCGGTTAAGAAGAAAACGAGTATCGATGTAGCTAACCCGTCCCCGATCGAGATTAATCACTCCATTGGTTTGTAATTTCTCCAGTGAAGTGAGCGAACCGTTCAAGGTTAAAGCACCACTAAAATCAAATTGATACAAAGGTTCTTGTTCGATGGATAATCCCGCTAAAGACACTTGGAAATTATTTAAAACTGGAGTAATATTGGTCGTCTGAGGAATGTTGAGAGGCTGCAGCCAGCGACTCACTGGTTTATCCGTTTCTTGATTAATTTCTGGGGTGCGAGGAAGAAAAACTTTACCCCGAGAAAGACGTACATTACCCCCGATAATTGGTTGTTGAATTGTTCCCGTTACCATGGCATTCCCAGCAATTAATCCCCGATAAAGACCATTAATTGCTATATCTCCCTCTTGAATATTAACTGTTAAGGGATTAGGATTATTTTTGATGGCTTGAAAGAAAGGTAAAACTCCCACCACAGAAATTTGTCTGTCAGCGATCGAGCCTTGTAATTCCTCTACTGTTAAGCTTTCAGGGGTTAACCCAATGCGGCCATTTACGGTTAAAATCTCTGGAAAAGCAACACTGCGGATAGCGGCATTATTGAGAGTAACTATACCATTTGCTTCTAAATCTTTGATTTTTAAGCCTTCTTTTATATCTAATCTTCCCGTCGCTGAAAGAACTACCTCTCCCTCACCTTTAACCCATTCGATGGCGTTTTGACTGATAGCTTCAATTAATTTGAGTGCATCGGTTCCTAATTTTGCTTGGATTTTTAATTGATCATTACTCGGTAAGGGAGGATAGGGAATGCTGGCATAGAGTTGGATTGATTCGGAGGAGGTTGTCCGCAAATCAAAACGATACTGATTATAGGTAAATAAACCAATTATATCTTGATTAATATTTTGGGCATTAATTGCACCATCAATAAAGCCAAAGTTACCCTGAATACGAGGATTTAATAAAGTTCCTGTAATTTGACCTTGAGTTTTTAGACTACCAGATACATCCAAGGGAAACTGCACAAAATTTCTCAAGAGATCGAGAGAAAGATTTTCCACGGCAAAAGTCCCCTCTACTTTTTTTAAGGAAAAATCACCCGCTAAAAATACGGAAGAATCTCGTGATTTTAATCTAATCGGTTCTATCCTGAGCAACTGACGATTTAAGTTAAGATTAATTGTTACTTCATCAATGGGAATTAATTGGGTATCGGTGGTGACAATTCCGAGAGGTTTAACAATATTTACTGTCGGTCTTTGGGGTCGCCATTCCCATCGATTGCCCTGAAATTGTACGCTAAGATCGGGATTTTTTAAAGTCCCAGTTAAGGCTATATTTGCTTGATAACGACCACGAAAATCTAGTTCAGACGGTATCCCAACTACCCCCCTTTCTCCTGCTAATTGCTGGATTATTTCTTCAATTTTTGCCCGCAAATTTACCTGTTCTGCTAGGGAAGCTTCGGGATTACCTACTCCTAGGGGACTAAGTTGAATAGCTGGGTTATTCTCAGAGGAGAAAAAGTTGATTAAACTGGTTAAATCATAGATACTAGCAACTGATAATAAATCTTGAATATAACCTTGATCTACCCTGAGTTTAGCTTCTATTTCTTGGGTTCGCCAATTAAATAAACCTTGCAGATTATATTGACTTGCACCTGCTTGTAAACTACCTTCTTGCAGTTGAACTATAGAATCCCGATAAACCAAATTTGCCGTTAATTTTTCCCCGATTAAGTTACCTAAACTAGGTCGATTAATCTCTAGTTGTCCCTCACCCTGTAGGTTAAATAAATTGATGTCTAAATTAGCACTCAATTGGCCAGTAATAATCCCCGGAATATTGTAGGCTGCCGTCGGAGATATTTTCAGGATTTCTAGGGGAAAATCGGCAATCTGAACATTTAAATTTTCTCCGCTTCGTTTAGCTGTTGCTAAAAAAGGAGTTTTATTTCCAAAAGCTTGGCGAATATTTATCCCTAAAGGAAGATAGGGCAGCAGACAATTATTTTGTTGACAAGGATCGAAAGTTAGGTCAATAATGTCCTGATTTCCCCGCAGATTTAAACTAATATTTTGACCGATTCCTGCTTGAATTGTTCCTTTTAGTAGGGGTTCAAAGAGTCGCTCATTAATGCTAAAGTTAGCTAAATTTATATCTCCTTTGATTCGTATATTTCCCACTTTTTGCCAAGCACTTAAGAGATTTTTTCCCGTGATTTGTCCTTGAAATTCTCCGATCCCTGTTAGTGTCGATTCTTTGGGTTTTAGGTTAGAATCAATCGGTAAAAGCGATATAATCTGAGTTAGCCGTACAGCAGCAAGGTCGGTTTTTGCCTGTAGATTTAAGTTAACCTCAGCGATATCGGGTTGACTGGTAAGATTAGCTAAAAGAATATTTCCTCGCACATTAAAGCTATTTTCTCCCCACTGTGCCGAAAGATTATTAATCTGAATTGGTGTTACTCCCTGCCAAATTTCTTTAATATTTCCCGCTAAATTGGCACTAAAATCTAGGTTAGGAATCGAGATTGATTTTACTCCCCCCAATTGCCTTAGTAGGACAGCGGGATCAAGATTAGCGGCAATAATATCACTTTGCCAAAAATTATTATTCAGTTGTGCCTTAGCTTTAATCTCTCCTTTAGCTACATTAATACGAGAGTTAAAAACTGCTTTAATACTGCTTAAGTTCAGTCGTTTTTCTAGCAGAGAGTCGAAAATAGTTTGGGCATTTCCTGTTGCTTGAAACTTCGTTTGGTAAATATTCAACGCTAGGGGAATATTAGTCTGAAAACGCTCTAAACTACCGAGAATATTAAAAATACCTTTGTTTAACTGAATATCAGTATTAATCGGATTATTATCCACTAACAAGCGAGTATTTACTCTAGCATTGATGGTGGACAGATTTGGTATTTTCCCCGCTAGTAAATTATTGATTGCACCAGTGAAATTGACTTGGGTTTTTCCTAGACTAACAGGAATATTTATCTTGGGTAAAAACGGATTTAAGTTAATCCCAGTCGTATTAATTATACCGCTTAAAATACCTTGTTCCAGTTGGGCTGTCGTTCTTAAAAATCGATTATTGACAAATAACTGTATATCTCCTTCTCCGCGCCAAGTTTTTAAATCCGTTAAAGTACCACTAATTAGAGAATTTATTCCACCAGCAAAGCTGATTTTTGTCCTGCCTAAACTAACGGGAACTGTTAAATTTTCCACTAGAGGATTGAGACTAATTCCCCCGGTGTTAACTGTTCCTGTCAGGAAACCTCGATTCAGTTTGGCTGTGGCAATTAAAGGATTATTATCTACTAATAACTCCATATTCCCTTGACCTTGCCAACTGCTGAAAATATTATTTTTATTATTCAGCAATTCCCCTAAATAACCCTGTAAATTAATTTGCGATTGCGTTAATTTAACCTGAGTTGGTAAGTTAGGCAATAGGGAATTAATCGGCAATCCCGCTAAGACAGCTTTAGCCTGAAGATTTCCTTGCGATACTTGACTATTGACTAAAATTGTGCCTTGTTTACTGCTAATTTTTAAGTTAGCAATTCCGTTTAAAGTATTAACATTGAGTTGATCAATTTTGCCACTGACTTGAATATTAGCTGTCTCTAAACTTAAGGGTTCTAAGGTTTCTAAGTAGGGGCAAATAATATCTACATATTGACAAACGATAGGCACAAAAGGAGTCAATAAAAAGTTATTACCCGTGATTTTTGCTTGGACTAATTTGCTAGTAAAATCACTATTAGCATTAACCTGTAGTTTGCCAGTATTTGTTTTAATGACCGTATCGGTTAAATTGATTTTGTTGCCTCCTAAAAATACTTTGCCCTCCCCAGCAACATTGATTAATCCTGACTGATTAACCGCGGGTATTTGCCAATTAATTAATAATTGGGGCAGTCCTAAACTCCCTCTAGCTTTAATATTAGCTTGCAGATCGCTTATATTAATTTGAGCGGGAATTGTGGCCAATTGAGATAAAATTTTTCTTGTGGGAAAATTGGCTTGTAAATTCAAATTAATCGGCATTTTTGTCCCGTCAAGAGGTTGATTTTTTTGCAGGGATTGCAGAATATTTAATTGCAATTTTCCTTCCCCTTTAATTTCTCCACCTGCAACGGGTTTAATTTGAATTTTATCTAGATTAAGACTATTGAGATTTGTTTGAAAATTACTGGTTATTGATTGAATGGGAATTTGCTCAAAAATAATCGGTTTGCTGCTGCTAACGGTTCCTTTAATTAGAGGTTGATCTAATTTTCCCGTCACTTGAAAAGTAGAGCGTGCCTCTCCCCGTAAATCTAGAGGTGATTGCAGATAAATAATTCTTAAAAGCTGTTGTAAATCCACCGATTCTAGCGCGACCTTGAGATGATAACCAGTTTGCCAATTTACTTCTCCCTTCACCTCAGTTTTAATCTTGCCAATACTTGCGGTCGCCTGTTCGACTAATACTTTATCTCCCTGTAAATTTAACTTAGTTGTTAGCTTAATTGGATACTGGAAAGGTTGGAATTTACCCGCCAAATCTGTCACCTGAAAATTGCCATTTCCTTCGGTTTGATTTAGCTTTGCCCAACTGGGAATATTGAGAGCAATATTAGCATTTACTTGTCCTTGATTTAATTGGAAATTGCTCCGAGGAATTAAAGTTAATAGTTCATTTAAGTTCAAACGATCAATCTGAAGATTAGTTTGACTTTCGCCCGTTTTTAACGCCGTTTCTCCTTGAATTTTTACTTGACTTTTGAGAATTTCTGCGCTAAAATCGTAGGTGAGAGGCTGCCTTTGATTATCGATGAATCTTCCCTGACCATCGGCCTTAATTTCTATCGGTTTTTTCAGGGCATAGGGTTGGATAGTAATGTCTCCCTTCTCCACCTGAAAACCCAGGTTTAACCTGATGAGTGCCTCCCGATCTAAGTTACTAGCTATTTTTTCTAAATTATCGAGCCATTGACCATTTTTATCCTGATCGAGATAAATACTGGGATTAATTAACTTGACATCAACTGGCAGCGGCAGACCTAAAAGTAAGGGCAGCGGATTTAATCCCAATTCGATCGCATCAATAGATAAACTATCAGCAGAATTGGCCGTAGCTGGAATTTCCGATTTACCGATACGAATGCGATTAAAATAAAAGCCCTCTATCTTACCTACCCTGACAGGTCTGTGCAGCATTTCACTGAAGATATTGTCTAAAATTGGGGTGAGACGTTCATAAACTAAATAACGAGTCGTAAAATAGCCAAGGGAGGTAATTCCTAGGAGAGTAATTCCCCCGACAATTAAAGTAGAAGGCCGGCGGACAAATCGACCGATACTCAGAAAAAGATTAGGACGAGGAGAAGGATCACCAGGGGAGTTACTCATAATTGTCTACCTCACACACACCAAAGAAAGGGCAATGGCTCACCAGAGCTAATGAACTATAATAATTCACCGCGGCACTGATAGCCCTCAATCGATTAATTGCCATTTTTTAGGCAATTATTGGGCTTAAATCCTGTGGGGAAGTCAAGGGCTGCGGCCAATTAAAAGCCTCTCTCCCCATCTTAGCCTAAGACTCGAATGGCTGGCTAAAATTTTCAACAATTCGCCAACATCTCGCCAGTTTCAACAGCTAACCGAATTAATATTGATCAACCCACCAGTTCAAGCAGAATATTGCTAGGATCAATAGGTTTGGAAATTGAAGATTGAGAGAAAAGTTGTGCAGACAGACAACAATCCGGCGCAGTCTGGAACAACAACCGGAAGTATTCAGTCTTAGAATAGTGGGATTAGCACGTCTATTATTTTTACTGCAAAAATCGTCTTATAGATAAAGATCATGAAAGCCAGATTATCGATCGCCCTAACCGCCCTAATGACCTTGGGCATAACTGCCACACCAGCGGCCAACTTTGACGAACAGGACATCGAGCAGACCCAGGTAGTAGCGATCGCTCGTCCCTACGGAGGTAATAAATTTGACCTCCTAGTATTGGAACAAATCCGGGGAAAACAGAAGTGTTGGAGCGAAAGCGGCTCAAATCCGGTCATGATCGACCCGCTGCTTCTCAACTTTGACTTTACCGGCATTTGTCGCCGCGCCACCGATAGTAATGGTTATTCTATCCGTCTCGATGGCCGGGATTTTGGGCTAGATTACATCCTGCGTATTGTGGAACGCAATGGCGAATTATACTTAGTGGGAACTCCCCGGGATGCTCGCAGACCGGAATTAGTGGTGGGAAGAACCCGAGGAATGCAAACAGGATTTATGAAAATTATCCTCGAACCGGGTTGGAGATTCAGCCGTCGTACTTTCCAAGGCAAAAGTTTAGGCCACTTCTACTTTAGCGGCAAAGAAACAGAAGTTCTCGCAGCCGCCGGCAGACCTCCTATCAACGAAACCACTCCTCCCCCCACTGCCCCCCCCACTTCCGGGGCCAGTTTCCGGGATATTAGCGGCGATATCTATAAAACTGAGATCGAAAAAGCGATCGCGCTTGGGGTAGTGGCTGGTTTTAAAGAAGATAACAGCTTCCGCCCCGAAAATCCCGTTACCAGGGAACAATTCATCTCGATGATTATTGAGGGGATGGGAACTGTCACTAAAATTAACCTAGAAGATATTCCCCCCGGCAGCGGCAGTTTTAACGACGTAGAAGCGACGCGCTGGAGTGCCAAAAAAATCCAATGGGCCCGGGCCAATGGTATTGTTGCCGGCAAAGCTAACGGCGAATTCCGTCCGGGCGACCCCATCACTAGGGCCGAATTGATGGCGATTCTCAAACAGGCCGCCACCTACCTGAAAACTCAGCAAAAACAAGCCCCCGATTTGGCCCAAACTAAAACCCCCGCCAATTTTTCCGATACTTCTGGTCATTGGGCCGCTGGTTTAATTACCCAGATGTCGGGATTTTGCGCTGTGGCCTCTCCCTTGAACGAACAGGGTAGTGCTTTTGTACCAAATGATCCCACCCGTCGTAACTACGCAGCAGCCGCCATCGTCCGTACCCTCGATTGTGTTAAAACCGCCAAAAAATAAGTAGGGTTTGCGGCAAAAAGTTTTTCCTAGGGGTAGGGTGTGGGGTTTCACCCATTTTTGGGTGGTCAATTACCTAAAATTCAGGGACTTTTTCCCTGAATTTTCCCCCCGCTCACTCCCATGCCCAGAACTTTTTGATCTCAAAAAAGCCTAAAGATATTATCCAATTACTGATGACCGATGACCGATGACCGATGACTGATTACTGATTACTGGTCACTGATTACTGATTACTGATTGTGGTTATTAATTTTTACTTTAGGTATGCCGTCGAGTATTCCCGCTAGACTGGAAAATAATGCACCTCGGCTAGACAAAATCCTATGGTAAAGCTGCTCGAAAATCCTCTCCGAGTGGGATTGCGACAAGAAAGAACCCCAGAACCCTTAATCTTAGTCATTTTTGGGGCATCGGGAGACTTAACCCAAAGAAAACTGGTTCCTGCTCTCTATCAACTGAAACGGGAAAGACGACTACCGGCCGAATTAACCATCGTCGGTACAGCGCGCCGAGAGTGGAGTCATGATTATTTTCGCCAACAGATGCGCCAAGGCATCGAAGAATTTTCCGACGGGATTGGTAGTGAGGAATATTGGCAAGACTTCGCCCAAGGGTTGTACTATTTCCCCGGCAACATGGACGACCCAGAAAGTTACGCCAAAATGAAAGTCTTTCTGGAAGAATTAGACGGAATCCGGGGAACCCGCGGCAATCGAGTCTTTTATCTAGCGGTTTCTCCTAATTTCTTTCCCCCCGGTCTTAAAAACCTCGGCGCGGCGGGAATGCTGAAAGACCCAATTAAACACCGCTTAGTGATCGAAAAACCCTTTGGCAAAGATCTCAGTTCTGCCCAAGTTCTCAATCGAGTCGTACAAGAGGTTTGTCAGGAGAACCAAGTTTATCGCATTGACCACTATTTAGGCAAGGAAACCGTCCAAAACTTACTGGTGTTCCGATTTGCTAACGCCATCTTTGAACCCCTCTGGAATCGTCAATTTATCGATCACGTCCAGATTACCGTGGCCGAAACCGTGGGAGTGGAGGAGCGGGCCGGATATTACGAAAAATCGGGAGCTTTGCGCGATATGGTGCAAAATCACCTGATGCAGTTATTCTGCTTGACGGCGATGGAAGCACCCAACGCTATTAACGCCGATAGTGTCCGTGGCGAAAAAGTCAAAGTCCTGCAAGCGACTCACCTGGCCGATATTAATAACCTGGAAAAATCCGCCATCCGCGGCCAGTATAAAGCCGGTTGGATGAAAGGAAAACCCATTCTGGGCTATCGGCAAGAACCGGGGGTTAATCCCGAATCGACCACCCCCACCTACGTGGCCATGAAATTAATGGTAGATAACTGGCGTTGGCAGGGTGTCCCTTTCTATCTGCGTACCGGTAAACGTCTGCCGAAAAAAGTTTCCGAGATTGCCATCCAATTCCGCCATGTGCCGTTATTAATCTTCCAATCGGCGGCTCAACAAACTAATGCAAATGTACTGAGTATGCGGATTCAGCCTAACGAAGGTATTGCCCTCCGTTTTGAGGCGAAAATGCCGGGCTCGGAATTACGCACTCGCACGGTAGAAATGGACTTTAGTTATGGTTCCTCCTTCGGTGTCACCAGCGCCGATGCCTATAATCGCCTACTTTTAGACGCTATGCTGGGAGATCAAACCCTATTTACCCGTTCTGATGAGGTAGAAGAAGCATGGCGCATCGTTACTCCCGCTCTCGCCGCTTGGGACGCTCCCGCCGATCCCGCCTCCGTACCCCAATACGAAGCGGGTACCTGGGAACCCACAGAAGCAGAATTTCTCCTTAACCGCGATGGCCGTCGTTGGCGACGACTCTAAAACAGTGAACAGTGACCAGTAATCAGTGAGCAGTAAACTAAAAACTCACATCTGATAACTGATAACTGATAACTGATAACTGATAACTGATAACTGATAACTGATAACTGATAACTGACATGACTACCCAAAGCCCCCCCATTGTCTCCCTGCAAGCACCGAAAGATGTTTCCATCGATGTGATCGAGCAGGAACTGCGCGATATCTGGCAATCCTATAATAATAATGAGGATGGGATGGCCGCCACCCGGGCCACCACCTTTAGCTTTATTGTCTATGAACCCGATGCGGTACAGGAATTGTTAACCCTTCTCGGCTATTACACTGGCCCGATTGATGGTATTGCCGGTCCGCGGACCCACGCCGCCATCAAAGTGGCCCAGAAGGACCTAGAACTAGAAGTAACTGGGCTTTCTAGCGATGAATTTGTCGCTCGGTTAAGGGCGGCCTGGGAAGCGGAAAAAAACGCCGAGGATGGGGCTAATCATCGTCAATACGCCGCCGATTTGGATGCGATTGGAGTGGCAGATGCGATCGCTGCTTCCAATCCCTGTCGCATTATTACCCTCTGTCCCACTGCCGAGGCCGATGAAGGGGTAAAAGCCTCCGTTTCTGCCTATTGTCCCGTTAACAAACGTAGTCAGAACACTTTAGTTTGCTGTGAATACGTCACTTTAAGCGGCACAGCGGAAGCCTTGGAACGAATTGGTGGCATTATTTCCGAGTTAACTATTCCCAGTTTGCCCAAATTTCTCTGGTGGAAAGCCAGTCCCGATGGGGAATATGGACTATTTAAGCGTCTGGCCAGTCAATGTGATACGATTATCGTCGATTCCAGCACTTTTCGGGAACCGGAAACGGAACTGCTGCAAGTGGGGGATTTATTAGCCACAGATGTACCATTGGCTGACCTAAACTGGAGTCGTCTCGCCCCTTGGCAAGAACTAACCGCCGAAGCTTTTGATCCGCCGGAGCGCCGGGATGCTATTCTGGAAGTCGATCGCATCACTATTGATTACGAAAAGGGCAATCCTTGCCAAGCTTTTATGTTCCTCGGTTGGATGGCCAGCCGGTTACAATGGCGACCGGTGGGATATAGTCACCGGTCGGGAGATTACGCTATTCATCGGATTAGCTTCCTCGGTCAGGACCAGCGTTTAATTGAGGCGGAATTAGCCGGTATTCCCGTGGCCGATTGGGGTGAGATACAAGGGGATCTGATTAGTATTAAACTCACTTCTACTAATCTTCAGGCCGATTGTTGCACGGTAATTTGTTCGGGAACTACCGGCTGTATGCGGATGGAAGCTTCGGGAGGGGCCCAATCTTGCCGCGTTGAACAAGTGTCCCATCTGGAAGACCAAAAAACAGAAACTCTCCTAGGTAAACAGTTACAGCGTTGGGGCCAGGACGTGCTTTATCAAGAAAGCATGAAAGTCACTAGCTCTATCCTCAAATTATCCCAACCAGACTAGCAAATTAGCAACAATAATCCTACCCACTTTGGAGAGACCTTGTTAACAAGGTCTCTCGATATTTATACAGCAGTCAGCACCTGATTAAAACCGATAATTATAAGTAGGTAGGCGTTAAAAATTATCAGACACCCCCCTTATCAAGGGGGGCAGGGGGTATCTAACCTAAAATCCATTTTTAATTTAATTATAACCAGCTACTTACCTTTTCAGAAAACAGGTTATCATAAAGACAGAGCTTTGCTTTCAAGGGGGCAATATGGTCGCAACCACTGAGAAACGCTACACAGTCGCAGAATACTTTCAACTAGAGGAAACTGCCACCGACAGACACGAGTATCGAGATGGAGAAATTATTATTATGACTGGGGGAACTCCTAACCATAATCGCATTGCGGGAAATTTTTATAGAAGATTTCCCTTAACTATCCAGAATCAAGCCTATGATATATTTATCACCGATCTACGCTTGGCAATACCCGCCTATAATGTGTACACCTATCCCGATCTTATGATCGTTAAGGGAGAACCAATTCTTGAAAGAGGACGCACCGATACGATTACCAATCCACAGGTGATTATCGAGGTTTTATCAAAATCTACTCAAGACTATAATCGGGGTGATAAGTTTAAATTTTACCGCTCTCTTGATAGTTTTGAAGAATATATTTTAATCGATCAATATGGTTATTATATAGAACAATTTCATAAAAGGGGCGATCATTGGGCATTCCGGGATTATCACGATCAAGAAGCGATTTTAACTTTGTTTTCTCTAGATTTTCAAATATCCCTGACAGATTTATATCAGCGGGTGGATTTTACCGCGATTGAAGTATCCTAGTGGCTCAACTATTTTTGCCGCAAAAGTATTTGTATGATTAACTCCCAATCCAACTTTAAAAACCCACTCCCTAATTCATAAAAAAAGGTGGGGCAACACCCACCTTGTTTAAACCTGAGATATTAGCGATAATTAGGCTTCATCGAGAGCGGCAATACCGGGTAAAACCTTCCCTTCGAGTAATTCCAAACTAGCGCCACCACCGGTGGAAATATGGCTCATTTTTTCCGCCACTCCCACTTTTTCCACCGCCGCTACCGAGTCACCACCACCGATAATGGTAGTTGTACCCGTAGCGGTTAAATCGGCTAAAGTGTGAGCGATCGCATCTGTACCCGCCGCAAATTTATCGAACTCGAACACCCCCATGGGGCCATTCCAGAGGACAGATTTACAGTTAGATAAAGCTTTTTGGAAAACTTTAACTGATTCAGGTCCAATATCCAATCCCATCCAACCATCGGGAATATTTTCGACCTTGACGATTTGGGACTCGGCATCTTTATCGAATTTATCCGCTAACACCACATCAGTAGGAAGGAGAAATTCCACCCCTTTTTCTTTAGCTTTCGCTTCCAGGGATTTGGCTAATTCCAGTTTGTCCTCTTCCACCAAAGACTTACCAACACTTAAACCGCGGGCCTTGTAGAAAGTAAAGATCATACCGCCACCGATGAGCAGTTTATCGCACTTTTCTAATAGAGTTTCGATCACGCCAATTTTACTAGAAACCTTAGAACCGCCGATAATCGCCGCTAGGGGACGTTGGGGAGTTTCAATAGCTGCTTGTAGGTAGTTTAACTCTTTTTCAATCAAATAACCCGCCACCGAGGGGCTGAGATAGTGGGTAACGCCTTCCGTAGAAGCGTGGGCGCGGTGGGCGGTACCAAAAGCATCATTAACGTATAAATCGGCATTAGCGGCTAATTTTTTGGCAAAATCGGGATCATTTGCCTCCTCTTCACCGTGGAAACGCAGATTTTCTAACAGGGCCACTTGACCGTTAGACATTTGACTAATCGCTGCCGTAACTCCCTCACCAATAGAATCGGGACACATGATTACTTCTTGTCCCAATAATTCCGAGAGACGTTTAGCCACAGGAGTCAGACGCAAATTTTCTTTAACTTGACCGTCGGGACGACCCATGTGGCTGCATAAAATAACCTTAGCCCCTTTTTTGATTAAATCCTCAATAGTTGGCAGTGCTGCCCGAATACGGGTATCATCGCTGATTGCCCCGGTGGCTTTGTCCATGGGAACGTTAAAATCGACCCGGACTAAGACCCGTTTGCCCGCTAAATCAGCCTCTGTTAAATTCGCTACTGTTTTTTTTGGCACAGCCCATAACCTCCTAGATTGCTTACCGTACAATAAAGATTAAATCAGGGTATCGCTACTTGCGGCAATTACTTTGACAAAGATTATTTCAGATTTGGGGATCAGTGTTGCAGTTCCAAGACTGATTTGCCCAGAAAAATTTGATTGGAGAGACTTGCTAATTATGTTTGAGACGATTTTATTTCCCATCGACCACAGCCGCGAAAGTCGTGACGCTACCAGTAGTGTGATCGAATTAGTCAAAATCTTTGACAGTCGTTTGGTGCTGTTGTCGGTGGTGGAAACGACACCCACCGGAGAAATTGCCGCCGACGATAAGATGAGTTCGATCGAAGCGGTGGATAGATTGTTACAATCGGCACAGGCCATTTTCGCCCAAGCTGGCATCAAGGCGGAAATGATTGAAAGGGAGGGAATGCCTTCTTTTGTCATCTGTGATGTGGCCGATGAAATTAATGCTCACCTGATTGTTATGGGTTGTCGCGGTTTAGGATTAACTAGCGAAGGTGTGTCCGAAAGCGTCACCACCAAAGTTATTAACCTTGCCCCCTGTCCAGTGTTGATTATCCCTTAATCAGTGAGCAGTTATCGGTGAGCAGTTATCAGTGAGCAGTTATAGCGTTTCCTAAGCTAGTGAGGTACACCTATTTTTCTTCCCTTTTGCCTCTTGCATGAGTGCATGAGTGCCTAAAACCCATAACTTTTGTAGCTCAGCAGACTGAAAAAGGCTATATCATACTAAATCCAGTTATTAAAGACTGATTATCTATTCCTCCTTTTGCCCCTTGCCCCTTGCCTCTTGCCTATCCTGATATGTAGCCTATACTCAACGGATTTAGTATCAGATGTGAGTTTTCAGTTCACTGATTACTGTTTACTGGACGGCTACGCCGTGCCTTTGGCAACACTGAAACAAAGCTCCCCACTCCCCCGTCTCCTCAGAGAAATGTAACGAATTGTGAGAGTTTCAGCCGTCAACCCTTGAAAACTCGATCGATGGGGTTGCTTGAAGTAATTCTTAGGCCTAAAGTGTAATCTTAAAGTTTTATGATCAATTTTCCTGTTGATCGGAAAAAGGAGAACTCAAACACAATGGCTGAAACTGGATACAAACAGGTGGTGACACCCTACAATGATGATCCGTTCATTGGTCATCTAGCTACCCCCATTTCCGCTTCTGGTTTTACCAAAGCTTTTATTGGTAACTTACCTGCCTATCGTCCCGGTCTAGCTCCGATTCTGCGCGGTCTAGAAGTGGGTATGGCCCACGGTTATTTCCTCGGTGGTCCCTGGGTTGTCCTGGGTCCCTTGAGAGACTCGGAATATGCTAATCTCGGCGGCTTAATCCCCGCTTTGGCCATGGTTCTCTTGGCTACGGGTTGTTTAGCTAGTTATGGTCTTGTCTCTTTCCAAGGTAAGGCCGCTAGTGGTGATCCTCTGCAATCCTCCGAGGGTTGGAGTCAATTCGCAGCCGGTTTCTTTATTGGTGGTATGGGTGGCGCTTTTGTGGCCTATTTCCTCCTAGAAAATCTTGGTGTCGTTGATGGCATCATGCGCGGGGTTTTTAATCAATAATTAACCCTTGTTCTACCTGATTATCATTTCCTTATTTTTTTACTAGGAGCATTTGACATGACTGGTGCCTACGCAGCTTCTTATCTGCCTTGGATTTTAATCCCAATCGTCTGTTGGTTAATGCCAGCCGTGGTTATGGGGTTGTTATTTATCTATATCGAAAGTGAATCCTAATTTAGCCTAGGATTCCTACAATTAAGGACTTGAAAATTAGCTATTTTATAGTTAGTTTCCAAGTCCTATTTTCTGAAGAAAAAAGAAAAAATTGACCAGATGAAAATGAGATGCACCCCTACCCCCACCGAAAAACTTTTTGCCGCAAACCCCACTTATAAAGCGGTTAGATAGCGGATTTTTTCCAACAATAGGGAGGGTTGAATCGGTTTGAGGAGATAGTCATCAATGCCATGACGACCGAGGAAATTAACGCTGATTTCAGGGGTATCATTCAAGATTAGCACTTTACTGGCTTGAGTTTGCCTGGATTTTTTTAAGAGATGACAGAGATGATATATATCGGGCATTTTCCGATCAACAATTATAATACTTGGCTGCACGATCTCAATTTTTTTGATAGCGGAGACACTATCGATTAACCAAATAACTTGATAATGTGCCACCATCAATAACTCACAAATAAGATTGGCGATTTCTTCGTCACTTTCAATCAAAACTATAGTGGGATGGTGCTGATTAAAATGGGGATTATGATCCGAGGGTTGGGGTTGAGATTTGGGTGGCTTTTGTTGAGGTAAACGGACGGTAAAGATGGAACCTTTATCTAAGCAAGATTCTACCTCGATCGTGCCGCGATGCAGTTCCACTAATTGTTTAGTTAAAGCCAGTCCTAATCCCATACCACCATAACGACGTTTACGAGAGCCATCCAACTGGGTAAATTTTTCAAACAGAAGCGGTATTTTTTGAGCAGGAATGCCGATGCCCGTGTCCTCTACCTGAAAAATGACCTGACTGCCTTCTTTCCACAGTCTCAGCGTGACAGCACCCTGTTCGGGGGTAAATTTCAGGGCATTTTTTAACAAGTACAAAAGTATCTGCTGAACTCGATCATAATCGGCATAAAAATAATGCTCTTTTTCGGTGATTTTCATCTCTAAAATCAGATTAATTTCTTTAATTTCTGCCTCTGTTTTGATAATTTCTAAAACATGATTACAGAGATATTTTAGCGAAAATTGTTTAATATCTAAAACGGCTTTGCCTGCCGAAATTTGCGAGAAATTAAGCAAATCATTAATTAATTCTAATAATTTATTGCCGTTATCCTGAATCACTTGTAGATAGTGTTTTTGTTTATCGGGAGGTAAAAAATTACTGGCTGCCGAGCATTTTTGCAGGGTACTGGACAAACCGATAATACAAGTTAGGGGAGTTAATAACTCATGACTCATATTATTTAAAAATTCACTTTTGCAGAGGTTAGCGGCTTCGGCGGCCATTAAAGTATCTTGTAATTCTTGGGTTCTTTCGATTACCCGGCGCTCAAAAATATCTTTTTGTTCCTGTACTTGGGAATATAATTGCGCTTGATAGATAGCGATGGCGAGATGTTCACCAATCTGACCTAAAAATTTCTTTTCCTGCGGCAACCATTGGCGTTTTTCTCCACATTGATGGGCAATTAATAAACCCCACAATTCTTCTTGTACCACAATGGGAGCGATTAATTTTGATCGCACTTGGTGTTGTCGCAAAAATTCCGACAAACAGAAGGAAGAAGAATAGTTAACATCCACATCATCCACGGCCAGAATTAATCCTTGACGATACTTTTCCTTGTATTGGGGAATATAGGAAAAACAATCGTCTTCGGGGGTTAAATTTAACACGGAATTTATCTGGTCAGAAACGCGCGACTCGGAAGTTATTTTTCCCTTTCCCTCACCGATACCGGGGAAAAATTGATAAATTAACAATCGGTCCACTTGCAGAAATTCCCGCGCTTCCCTGACCACGGTTTCCAGAATCACCGGTAACTCCAAACTCTGACGCATTTGGGTGATGACTTGGTTTAATAATCTTTCCTGTTCGATTTGTTGGGATAGGGCCGCTTCTACCGGTTGACAAACAGAGAAGACGCGGGGACAACCCCCCTCAGCAGCCGGAGAAGAAATTATCGAGAGAATTTTGACTAAAATTTTATTTTGAAAACTGCTGACATTAATGGACAGAGGCAGATTTAAAATTTGATAACCCTGCTGAATTTTTGGGTGGTGGAGAGACTTGACGGCCAATCCTTGCAGAAAATTTTTAATCGTGTTCGCTTCAAAACTAATGCGGACTTCGTAATCAAAGTTATGTGCTTGGGGACTGGCTAACAATAAAGCTTGTAGGTCAGTGGAAAGCAAGAGTTGATAGATTTCCCCTGTCTGTGGGGGAATATCTCTTTCACTGAGACTAATCCTGGGCCCTGTTACCTGTATTGCCAACTGTCCCCACCAAGAACGAAGTTGTTCGAGGTGAGTAGATGACAACACTTGACAGCAAACATAAGCGGGAGAAGCGTTCATTTATCAGTTATCAGTTATCAGTTATCAGTTATCAGTTATCAGTTATCAGTTACCAGTTATCAGTTATCAGTTATCAGTTATCAGAAGGCAGGAGGCAGGAGGCAGGAGGC
>NZ_JAQMSY010000221.1:0-6386 GCF_028329095.1 Microcystis sp. CS-574 | reverse complement strand
CGAGGGAATATAAACCCAATCAGGCGCTTTGACAACAGTTTGAGTTTTAACGGTAGCACACAAGCCAAAATTAGAGGCAATTAGCATCGATTCTAGAATTAATCCTGCTAATTCTAGGGATTCGCGTAAAGCTGCTGCTAATAGGGGTTGCAAATTGTTGTCCACAGGTTCGTCAGGTAGAATAAAATCATCTGGCAGTTTTTCCCAGGTGATTATCGTTGATTTTGTCGGTAAATCAATAGCAGATGGTGTCATGTTTATCTCTTTTTCATTAAGAAAAGCCAAGAATACTTAAAAAGTCGGTTTTCCCTTAATCACCCTTGTCAAATGGTTTATCTAGGCAATCAAGTGTTTTTTTGAATGACAATATATCGATTTTCAATGTCGTAGTTTCGGCTATTTTTTTTCGGCATTTTTCTATACATAGTCATCAAAAAATATCGAGGCAATAAAACAATGATCGGCTTTTTTGCGATTACTTGGATAATTTTTATCTACGCTTCCTCTAATTATCCTGATGAGCATTTTTATTCCCATCGTAAAATCTTACTCTGGTTTGCTTCTATACTTCTGGCGATCGCCAGCCTAGCCTATCTAAACTTGACTAAGACTTTCCACAGGATCCTCGCTCTAGTTCTAGCAATTATCATCGGCTATTCTATCGCAACTAATCTGTATTTTAATCAACGTTATCTTGCTAGTAAATACGGTTCCGAAAGACTCCTATCCGTGGCCGATACAGTGGAAATTATCAATCAGATTCCGGTCGGTTCAACCCTTTGCGATCCAGCTAAGAAAGGCAAAAGAAAAGAGCATGGTCAGTATGATTATATCGATACCTTTATGACCAAAAGAGAGCTAATGATCACCAATGCCTGCCCATCGGGTAGTTATTACATACAGCCGAAATTTAAAATGGCTATGCAAATGAACGATTTATTTCCAATTTTTACCCTCGTCAAAACTCCCCCTATCGCCCGATGACTTCCCTTCTGGAAACCCCAGAAGCCTATCTCTATAAAATCGAGTAGAAATACCTCAACCATGATAGCGGAATTTGCTTGGGATATTCTTAGGAAGTTTTCCTTTTAGGGAGTCGGTTGTCAGCAATTTCATAGCCAAGACGAAAAGTCCATTAAAAAGGGTGCATCTCAATAAACTCACTGACCACGATGCGCCCCTACCATAATATTATGGTAGGGGCGCATTGCATTCGCCCTCTTTTAATAACTGCTGCTGATCACTACAAGTACGAGAGAGCCACAAATATGAGATGCAGCCGATTAAAATGGACTAAAGTTCTTTTACCTAGTCGGTGACTGACTAGAGCCATCGGACAAAAAATAAATTCCCTAACTGCGGATGATTAGCTCACCTTGGCGGCGTATTATTGACAATATTGAGCGCATAAAGGCGAAAACGCTCTAGATCAGCTTGCAGGGTTGATTCCACCACTCGACCGAGGAAAAGATTATCCATCAATTTTCCTAACCAACCCGGTATAGCATAGGCTGCTGTCAGTCGCACAATACTCCTACCATGACGGTCATAAAAACGGATCGCCCCGCGGTTAGGCAACCCGTCCACGGATTCCCATTGAATCATCTGGTGGGGGACAATTTTCATTATCCGTGACAACCAAGTAAATTCTAGACCACCACTGGCTAACTTCCAACGGGAAAGCTCTGGCTCCTCCTCTAGAATTTTCACCGATTCGATCCATTTCATCCAGTGGGGCATTTGTTCTAAATCTGACCAGAGTTCCCAAACCAGATCGATCGGCGCGTCCACTTCTACCTGTACACTATGTTCTAACCAAGTCATTCGTTAATTCTGGCGATGCTGAATATTTCTATGATAACGGCTATTAGTCTTTAGCTTTTCACTCAATGATAAAATAAAAACAATCTTCGAGGTTTAACTTTACTATGTTAATCAGAAAACTGCTCGAATGTGAGGAATTCATCGCCGGTGATCATACCCGATTGCGTGAGTTATTGCATCCCGATAAACAGCCGTTAAATCTACGTTATAGTTTAGCCCACGCATGGGTAGATGTGGGGGAAACTTCTACTCCCCACGCTTTAAAAACTGCGGAAGTTTATTATATTCTGCAAGGACAAGGGGAAATGCACATCGATGAGGAAGTGCAATTAGTGACTGTCGGTGCTGCCATTTATATACCTCCTCTAGCTAAACAATATATTCATAATTGTGGAGAGGAACCCTTAATTTTCCTGTGCATTGTTGATCCAGCTTGGCGACTGGAAGACGAAATTATCTTTGAGTAAAAATAATGAATATTGGGATTATTGGACTGGGTTTAATTGGTGGTTCCTTGGGGTTAGATTTCCGCGCACAAGGTTATAAGGTTTTGGGCGTTTCCCGTCAACCATCCACTTGTGATATCGCTGTACAAAAAGGAGTGGTAGATGAATCTAGTATCAATTTAGAATTATTAGCCACTGCCGATTTAATCTTTATTTGTACTCCCATACATTTAATTGTGCCAACTTTGGAAAAATTAACTCCCTATTTAAAAACCGAAGCCATTGTCACCGATGTGGGATCAGTTAAAGGGGCAATTGTGGACAATTGTAGTCAATTATGGCCGAATTTTGTCGGTAGTCATCCCATGGCTGGGAAAACAGAACAGGGAATTAATGCTGCACAATCGGGTTTATTTGTCAATACCCCATATCTGATTACTCCCCTTGAATCTACTCCTAACTGTGCCGTGGAAATCTTAACCGAAATAGTACGACAATTAGGCTGTAAAATTTATTATTCCTCCCCCGAAGAACACGATCGAGCCGTGGCATGGATTTCCCATCTGCCAGTAATGATTAGTACCAGTTTAATCCAAGCTTGTGGGAAAGAACAAGATCCGAATATTCGCCAATTAGCGGAAAATTTAGCTAGTTCTGGTTTTCGCGATACCAGTCGCGTCGGTGCTGGCAATCCCGAATTAGGTTTAATGATGGCTAAATACAATCGTCAAGCTTTATTGATATCCTTGAAAAATTATCGTCAAAATCTTGATCAAATTATTGACTATATTGCAGGAGAAAAATGGCAGGAACTAGAAGAAATTCTCATATCGAGTCATCAATATCGAGCCAATTTTCTTCAATCAAAATAACATTTTTTCTAACAATTATACCCCAGCACTGTATTATAGATTTATCCTCAGTAAATCAATGAAATAATATGAACACCTTTTTTGACTTTGAAGCCGAATTTGTTGACTCCTTACGTTGCATACCGATGGCCGTGAGAATGAAACTAGATACCTGTGGAGTTAAATTAAAATTATCCCATTGGATGCAGTTGAGTCAACCAGAAAGAATGGTGTTAGTTAATATGGCTTGTACGACGGCAGCAGAAGCTGCAATTTATCGAGATTTTCTACAAAAATTAATCACGGAAAAAACTGGCAATCCCGCAGGAGAACTAGCAATAGATCCCCATCCTCCTTGGCTAAATGATAGCCAGATTCCTGATACAGTCCGAGAAAAAGCTAGAGAATTACAGATTGAAATTAGTTTAGAACAATGGCAAAAATTGCAACCATTCCAACGTTTTGCCCTGATTAAACTCAGTCGTCCCAGTCACGAAAATCTCAACTTTTATCCAGCCCTCAAAGAGTTCCATATAGTCGATGTCTAACTCAAGAACCTATGCCAGATTAATTAAGTCCCTTCCTATCTTACTATCATGACAAGCAAAAAGGCGATCGAGTCGATAAATTAGTATTTTAGACCAGATCGATCTCGATTATACCGTTTCCATCCAGTCAAAAACTTGATTCAATTGCGACAAATCAATTAAACCGTACTGCCATAAAACCATCGGCAAAGAACCCACCGATGCTTCACAGAGACGCACAGCCATATCGAGGGAACGGGGGGAAATTGCTAATTTTTCCAAGAGGAAAGTGCGGAGTTGTTTTTGTTGATGAGCTTCCATGATTAAAGATCATTTATAATGACAATCTGATTATTGAATAACTTATCCTCTATTAAAAAGAGATGCTTCCCTCACGGGGATCACCCAATTGGGTGATTTTGTCCAGCAATCACAATAATTTAAGAATTTATCCATAATATGTCCTACTATCCCGAAATTGCTAGTGGGGATATCAACACTTTATTTACTTAGAAAAACGATAAAGGGGAACTTTTGGGATAAGCTATTGATAACCTAGTTTTTGCTCGAGTAGGAGAGAATTGTCCCCAATGAGTCATGCTCCTCAAGTTTCCGTGATTATTCCTTGCTATAATCAAGGTCGCTATCTTGATCATGCGATCGCATCTGTTTTAGTGCAAACATACCAAAATCTTGAAATCCTTGTCATTGATGATGGATCCACAGAACCAGAAACCATCGAGGTTTTACAAAATTATCAACAGCCAAAAACTAGGATCATCCGCACAGAAAATCAAGGGGTTGCCACAGCCAGAAATCTAGGAATTGCCCAAGCGCAAGGAACTTATATTCTTCCTCTCGATGCCGATGATAAAATTGCCGATTCCTATCTAGAAAAAGCGGTTACTTTGCTAGAAAGTAATCAGCAATTAGGTATAGTTTATTGCGAAGCGGAGTATTTTGGGGATAGACAAGGAACTTGGCCGCTGCCTGAGTATAAATTTCCCGATATATTAGTAGATAATATGATATTTTGCTCCGGTTTGTTTCGGAAATCCGATTGGGAAACTGTGGGGGGATATAATAGCAATTTAATTTATGGTTGGGAAGATCACGATTTCTGGCTATCGCTGATCGAATTAGGTCGAGAAGTCTATCGTATCCCAGAAGTGTTATTTTTCTATCGACAAAAAGCTGATTCTATGAGTCGCTCAATGACCGCAGAACACTATATCTATTCCTACACCCAACTTTTTTATAATCATCCCCAACTTTACTCCCAAAATATCCAAGCCATTTTTGCTGCTTTAGTCACCTTAAAAGTTGATATATTCGCTCAGTTGGAACAGGCTAGAGAACGAATTAAACAATTAGAAATTCATGAACAAGAATTGCAACAAGACTTGCAAAAAACCCAATTAGATTATCGAGAAAGAGACGAGGAATTACAAAAAGCTGAGAGTAAAATAGCCGCCATGGAAAAAAGTAAATTCTGGCAAATGAGAAGGGCTTGGATTAAAATGCAAAAATTGCTAGGTTTGCTGGAAAAAGACCCGATTTACTCCTAAAAGTCAGGTAAAAATGGCCATGGATCAAGACGGGGGTGGGTTGCCCTTCCCTAACCCACCCGACTTTGTTAATCGACGGCAATTAAGGAACGATTGCGAAGATAAGCCAAATCTTTTAATAACTGTCCGCTATCACCACCGTTATTAAGATTAATCCCCAAAGCCGCTAAATCCGCATCTACCATTAATTTTACCAGTCCCTCGAAGGTCACGGACGGCTGCCAGCCTAATTTCTCTCTGGCTTTTGTAGAATCTCCTATCAATAAATCCACTTCCGCTGGACGCAAATAACGTTGATCAAACTCCACATAATCCTGCCAATTTAAATTAACGTATTGGAAAGAAATATCGAGAAACTCCCGGATAGAATAGGTTTCATTGGTCGCCACCACATAATCATCCGGTTCTTGCTGTTGTAACATTAACCACATCGCCCGCACATAATCCTTAGCATAACCCCAATCCCGTTTAGAATCGAGATTTCCTAGATAGAGTTTTTTCTGTTGTCCGGCAATAATTCGGGCCAAGGCGCGGGTAATTTTGCGCGTGACAAAAGTTTCTCCCCGACGGGGGGATTCATGGTTAAATAAAATGCCGTTACAGGCAAATAAGTCGTAGGATTCCCGATAGTTGATTGTTTGCCAGTGACCGTAAACTTTGGCGCAAGCGTAGGGACTGCGAGGATAAAATGGCGTGGTTTCTTTTTGGGGAACTTCCATGACTTTCCCGAACATTTCCGAGGAACCTGCTTGATAGAAACGCACTTCGATGCCGGTTCTTTTTTGGTAATCCCGAATTGCTTCTAGTAGTCTTAAAACTCCCACCCCCACAGCATCAACGGTGTATTCTGGAGCATCAAAACTAACTCGCACATGGGATTGGGCCCCTAAATTATACACTTCTACCGGTTGCACTTGTTCGAGGATACGCCGCAGGGTTGTCCCGTCGGTGAGGTCGCCATAATGAAGAAATAATTTAGCATCGGGCTGGTGGGGGTCAATGTAGATATGATCGATGCGATCGGTGTTAAAAGTTGAAGTACGACGGATGATACCGTGGACTTCATAGCCTTTTTCTAATAATAATTCGCTTAGATAGGAACCATCTTGACCGGTGATGCCGGTAATTAGGGCGCGTTTAGCTTCAGTCATCAGTAATTTACCTAATCGG
>NZ_JAQMSY010000220.1:0-24176 GCF_028329095.1 Microcystis sp. CS-574 | reverse complement strand
TGGTCTTGGCTGTCTATATTTTAACCAATAAATTGCTGTATTGCAAGCATAGTCAGCTTTTAAAGATAAATTATTGTTTTATTGGTCAGCAATAATTGTCTGTTTTTTCTTTAATTTTACATGACAAGTTTGGAAGAGCCATGTTTAACGACGAATTTACAGAATTATTTAGCTGAGGAATTACCGATAATCTATCAGGATGCTTTCGATTATGTTCAACAAAAAACTGGTTTTTCTGGCGATTTTCCTCCAGAATGCCCTTACAGTTTAGAACAGTTATTAGATAAAAATTGGTTCAACTGTGAAGATTAGACGGCTCTTCTGGTTTCTGTGTGGAAACGAGGTCTATACTGATAGTCTCTTCGACAAAATAGTCCTAAAAGTGTTACCCGATAAGTATTTCACGATTCCATAAGCAAAAATTATCACACAAAGTCGAGAAGAGCCGATTAGACATTAAAGATGATAGAATCATCAAGGAAAGCCGTTCTCAAACGATGGGTTTTTTAACCGAAATTTGCGATAATTAAGATGCGCTTAAATTATCAACTGGGCATCAATGCAGATTTTTAGTTCTTTTGTCTCATCTACGGCGACTTTTGCCGAATTATCCCTACAAGCAGCCAAGGCCCCTGTTGATACCCTCACCGGTTGGTCATTAGAGGATCGCGATCCGCAAGTGATCGAAAAATTTGTCCCCCTTCTGGATTGGTTTTATCACCATTATTTTCGCGTCGAAACCGATGGTTGGGAAAATATTCCCCCCTCAGGACAAGTATTATTCATCGGCTCCCATAACGGCGGTTTAGCGGCTCCCGATATGTTTATGATGATGTATGATTGGTTTCAACGCTTTGGCCGCGATCGCTTAGTCTATGGTTTGATGGATTCGCGAGTCTGGCGATTTTTTCCATCCCAAGCGCATCTAGTGGCCCAAATGGGAGCTATTCATGCTCATCCGAAAATGGCGATCGCTGCCTTGGATAGTGGCGCTAGTGTCCTAATTTATCCAGGAGGTGCTACGGATGTTTTCCGTCCCCACAGTTTAAGAAATAAAATTCATTTTGCCGGTAATCAAGCTTTTGTTAAACTAGCTTTACAGTACGAAGTGCCGATTATTCCCGCCATTTCCCACGGCGCTCACTCGACTCTGTTTGTCCTCGACGATATTTATCCTCAATTAAAAGAATTACATGAAAAGGGTATGCCTTGGCCTTTCGGTATTGACCCCGGGACCTGTCCCATCTATTTCGGTTTACCCTGGGGACTAGCTATCGGTCCCTTGCCGAATATTCCCTTACCCGTAGCGATACAGACGCGGGTTTGTCCCCCAATTATTTTTGAACGTTACGGCAAAAAAGCGGCCCGGGACCGCCGTTATGTACGCGAATGTTATGAGAAAGTCTGTTATTTGATGCAGCAACAACTCGATCAATTAGTGGCGGCCAATTCCCCCTGATACTATACAGGAAAGTGGGGACAGAGCGATCGCCATTGAGGATGGATGCGGTCAGATTAACCCGCTTGTGAGATAATGAAGTGTTTTGAGCAAAGTTATCAGTACAAAGTTTTCTCTTGAGATTTGACGATTATTTGGGGAATGCAGAAAATTATGAAACTATTACCCGCAGAATGCCAGCATTTACAAGACAAAGTAGCCATAGTAACCGGGGCCTCGCGAGGGATCGGTAAAGCGATCGCCTTGGAATTAGCCAGCCAGGGTGCTACTGTAGTGGTGAACTATGCTAAATCTAGCAGTGCTGCCGATGCCGTTGTCGAAGAAATTACCGCGGCCGGGGGAAAGGCAATAGCTCTACAAGCAGATGTGGCTAAAAGCGAAGAAGTGGATAATTTAGTAGATAGTACCAAGCAAAAATTCGGTCATATTGATGTCTTAGTTAATAATGCCGGTATTGCCCGGGATACGCTAATGTTAAGAATGAAATTAGAAGACTGGCAAGCGGTCATCGATCTCAATTTAACCGGGGTTTTTCTCTGCACTCGCGCCGTCGGTAAATTGATGTTAAAACAGAAAAGCGGCCGCATAATTAACATCACTTCTGTATCTGGTTTGATGGGTAATCCGGGTCAATCTAATTACAGCGCCGCTAAAGCCGGTGTTATCGGTTTAACGAAAACTTTAGCCAAGGAATTTGCCAGTCGAGGCATCACTGTTAATGCCGTGGCCCCTGGCTTTATTGAAACTGATATGACTCATGACCTCAAAGCAGATGAAATTCTCAAATATATCCCCCTCTCCCGTTACGGAAAACCGGAAGAAGTCGCCGGAATGGTGCGTTTTTTAGCCGCCGATCCCGCCGCTATTTATATCACTGGTCAAGTCTTTAACGTCGATGGTGGTATGGTTATGGCTTAATTCAGTTATCAGTTATCAGTCATCAGTTATCAGTGATTAGTTATCAGTGATTAGTTATCAGTGATTAGTTATCAGATTAAAGTTTTAAGTTTTAAGTTTTAAGCTTTAAATGATATTATTCACCGCTCACTCTTCACTCTTCACTCTTCACTCTTCACTAATTACTGTTTACTGTTTACTAATTACTGATTACTGTTCACTAATTACTGACAACTGAAAATGACTTACTGTTTAGGAATTATCAATCGTTTTGGCATTGTTATGGGGGCGGATTCTCGCACGAATGCGGGAGTCGATTATATCTCGGCCTATCGGAAATTATTTGACTTTTCGGTATCGGGAGAAAGAGTAATTATGGTCTGTACATCGGGGAATTTATCGATTAGCCAAGGCGTGATTCACGAACTAAAAAGAGATCTGCACAATCAAGAGGATAAAAATCTCCATTCTCTGACTCATCTCTACGATATCGCCCACTATATCGGTGATAAAAGTCGTCAAGTACAAGCTAGGGAAAGGACTTGGCTAGAAAAAGATAATATTGATTTTAAATGTAAGTTTATTCTTGGGGGACAAATTAAAGGAGAAGAACCGCAATTATTCATGATTTATCCCCAAGGAAATCATATTCAAGCCACCAAAGAAACGCCTTTTTTACAGATAGGTGAAACTAAATACGGTAAACCGATTCTCGATCGCACCATTACCTATGATACACCCCTAGAGGAAATGGCAAAATGTGCCTTACTTTCCATCGATTCGACCATGAAATCGAATATTTCCGTCGGACCGCCTATCTATTTGAGTATGTATGAAGCTAATAGCCTAAGCCTACGTCATAAGTTACAATTGCGCCTAGGAGATCCCTACCTAGCCAAAATGCGGAAACTCTGGGAGGATTACGTCCGGCAAGCTTTCGAGGCTATGCCGAATGTGGAATGGCATTATACTGATGAAGATCCCAAAGAAGATATCATAATAGATTAAGTAACTCTTTGTGAATTAACTTTACAACTCGATGATCATTGTTACCTTGATGTTGGCAGGTAGTCTAGCTTGGTTTTTTAGTACCCTTGCTGGTGGGGGCAGCCCCCTGATTCTACTCCCCGTTTTAGGTTGGTTTCTCGATGCTGCCGTCATTCCTCCGGTTTTGACCACGGGGATGCTAATCGGTAATGTCCAACGCATGGGAATGTATTGGCGCGCCATTGACTGGCCCTCGACGGTGTGGTATTTACCCGGGGCAATTATGGGATCTACCCTTGGCGCTTTTGTGTTTGCCCATTTACAATTCAAATGGTTGCCGCTAGTTTTGGGAATTTTTCTGGTTTTATCCTCGCTTAAACAATTATTTCCCCAACAAGAAAATCCTTTTTTTGAGATTAAAACTTGGTATTTTATGCCCTCGGGATTTATCTACGCTTTCCTGTCAGGATTAGTCGGTAGTACCGGCCCGATGATGAACCTATTTTATATTAACTATGGGCTAGTTAAAGAACCAATGGTGGCAACGAAATCCGTTCATATGGTAGTAGTTCATGTGGCCAAATTAATCGCCTACGCAGCCTTTGGAGTTTTACATCTGCCTTTTCTTGGTTACGGTTTACTGTTAGGATTAGCAGCTTGGCCGGGCAATTGGTTAGGACAAAAAGTTTTAGAAAAAATGAGTCCCCAGCAATTTAAACAAGCAGTGATGTTATTCGTTTCGATGAGTGGCCTATTGATGATCTGGCGAGAACGCGGCATCGTCTTTTAAAATTTTGCTGACAAGGGGACAAATTTTGCTAGAATACTAAATAAAGGCAAATTGTACTAAAACAGTGTAATACGCCGATCACCGTTAGATTTGCTCCTTGATTAACCCCGCAACTGAAAATGACAGAAATCGCCAATTTTACCCTCGAACAAGGTTTAGAACGCTACCAACAGGGAGAAAACGCTGCCAGTTTATTGCCAGAATTTAAAGAATTAAGCGATCGCAGTCCTAAAAATGCCGCCGTTTGGTCCTGTTTAGCTTGGTTATATATGCTCACCGATAAACCGGAATTAGCCCTAAAAGCCGCCCAAAAAGCCGTTAAACTCGATAAAGTTTCCCCCCAAAACCGGATCAATTTGGTTTTAGCTATGTTAGAAACCAAAACCGCCGGAGTTAGGGAACATATCGAACTGGTGCAACAATTAGTTAGTTTAAACAAAGAAGTTCGCCAAGAAGTGGATGAAAATATCGCCGATGGTTTAGCTAGAAAACCCGATTGGAAAAGTTTAGAACGCGTTAAAGTTTGGTTAAATGAATAAGAATATGGAATTATCAAAACAGTTATTACTAGGCTTAAAAGCCAATGATTTTCGGCATCCCATCGACCTAGAGGCGACTAACTCCCTTAAACAGTTGCCCGGTTTAGATATAGCCGTGAGAAGTTTGTTAGGTTCCGTCGCTGAGGAATTCTTTTACCTAAATAATATTGCTGCTAGTGTTTTGGTGGGGGAAAAACAATTACCCGACCTGCATAATCTCCTCCTAGAAGCTTGCCGAGTTCTCGACTTAGAACCACCTCAATTATACATTCAACAAAACCCCGTTCCTAACGCTTATACCTTCGCCATGCGCGGCAAAAAACCGTTTATGGTGATGCACACTTCCCTAATTGAAATGCTGACTCCCGCAGAAATTCAAGCGGTAATCGCCCACGAATTAGGTCATCTCAAATGTGAACACGGCGTTTATCTGACTTTAGCCAATATTATAGTCCTAGCGGCGGGATTGCTGCCCAATTGGGGGACAATGTTAGCACGATCCCTACAGGAGAGAATGTTAGCATGGGTGCGCTGCGCCGAGTTTAGTTGCGATCGATCCGCTTTATTGGCAGTTCAAGACCCAAAAATCGTCATGTCGGTGTTAATGAAGTTAGCCGGAGGTTCCCCCAGTCTCGCACCTTTATTAAATTTAGAGGCTTTTATCGATCAGGCCAAGTCCTACGATGCCGTCAGCGCCTCGGAAATGGGCGAAATGTTAAAGGGTTTGCAAACCCAACAGTTAACCCATCCCCTCCCCGTCCTGCGTGCGCGAGAAATCGATCGTTGGGCCAGTTCCCCCGATTATCACAATTTGTTAAAGGGGCCAAAAATGGGTTATAATGATAAAACTAATGCCAAGGGCGAATGGCGAAATTGGTAGACGCACCACACTCAAAATGTGGCGAGGCAGCCCCTCATGTCGGTTCGAGTCCGACTCCGCCCATTAAAATGACAAAAACCAAGCATAAGAATTTATGGTGCGTTACCGCAATTCTAACCTAGTGTCAGCATTCTTCCCTCGCTTTTAGCGATGGCATGAATGATGATCAGTATATAGACAATTCCCGAAAGCTGTGTTGTAATATCGGCATCCTGATTTGGAGAATAATCGATGTCAGAATACTCAAAACCTTTCGACAACATAAAAAAGACTAAACTGTTTAAGGATAATCAAGCTGGGGCAAGAGTAGGGCTGGCTGGTGGAGCTTGAGCAGCTATAGCCTTAGCAGGAATGTTACCATTTACAGCCCCTGTCTTAACTTTTTGCGGGCTTGGCGGGATGCTGGCTGGAATGATGACAGAACGCAGTATAAAAAAGGAGTTGACAAAATTACTGGTAAAAATAAATAATCCCATCAGACAAAATAAATAAAATTTTGGGATAATTAGGGATGAAATTACAGTTGTGATCCTGGCATTTCTGGCGAGAACACTTGATGTTATTGGTTTGATTTGCTGTTAAATCTTTACTCCTGACAACGTACATTTTAAAAGGGCTTCTTCTTGATTATTAATATTAATTTTGCTTAAAAATATTTGCTCTTTTGGTGTGGGGTTCCAAACAAATAGTCCCGTTTCTAAATTGGTCTGAAAAAAAGCATTGGCAAGAGATGTAATCACTAAATCAAAATCTGTTTCAATATATTGATCTTTGTGAATATTGAGGCTTGTTGAAGGTATTCCTATCAATTTAGACCTTTGTTCTGCCGCTTTGTCTCCTAAGGTTCTTGATCTCATACATTTGACTTCAATAAAAGGTCTGATACATCCCTGAAGACGGAAACTACCTTTTTTGGCTAACTTACATTCAGCAGAGTATTTCTTGGCGTTTTTTTGATTGATAATAGCTACGTCTGTTGTGAAAAGCTGATAACAATCAATCATATAGTCATTGCCAAAAAGCTCGAACCATTAAAAATTTGATTTCCCCAAAACTTTGCGCTTTAAAGCGAGAACACGAGGACGCGCACCTTGACTAGAAAATCCTAACCCTTCACGGAATATTTCGGGCATATAATAACGAACTGCATCTTCTTTATCCTTGTCCTCATAAATTACTCCCATTTGCTCAAGAACATTGACTTGAGTGCCATCCAGATTAAACTGTTCTAGAGAAAAAGGAATTTTTCTATCACTATATTTAGGTAAACTTTCTTCTACCCAGCTTTTAAATATAGGATATTCTTCCTCAGACTCTCTAACTTTTTCTCGACTACAGGGTTCAAGCGCTCGTCGAATCGCTTGGGGAGGTAACAGTCTAGTATTCGACCATTTAGAAAATTGTATTTCTTCTTTTTTTTCTACAGTAATATTAGCAGCATGGTACAAAAATCTCACAATATCCCGCGCTTGCAGTCTTCCATTAAAATCGGTTAAAGCTGCAAAAATCCAATTGTCTGACTTAGCTTCCCTTGCATTATCTGCTCCTAATTTTTTGCCCCAAAGTAATTCTAATTTTTCTTTTAAATCTTCAATTGAACAGCCGACTAAATCCTGAGAGTTAGCATTAATAACCGATGATTGTATGCAGAGCCAATAGGAAAGTTTAAGAAACGATTCTAGATTCCAAGATAGATCATAATTACGATATAAGTTTTCAAATTGTTGCGAGTTTTGTGTGATTGTATATCTCAAGAAATCTCGACGCAGAAAGACAATCAATCCGAGATTAGATTGCCGAATTTCTGATAATTTATTCGGTAAATTATCGATCAAGGCTTTCAAGGCTTTTCGTTCACGGTTATCATTGGCAACATTAGGAAAAGCATCTTCTAATCCATCAAATAAAAATATAATCTTCGAGTTTTTTTGTTGAAGGTATTCATGCAGTTTATGTAATTGACAATTTTCAGGATTATAACCTAAAACTCTCGAAATTTCTTTGATCCAAAAATTTGTCCAATCAACCTCATTCCAATCCTGATTTGATAGCGACTGCGTGATTCTGTCTTTTAAATCCGAGGAGGACAACTGATAATCATTATTAAGAACATTATTAACATTTTGCCGTGCTTGCTCAAGAATATTTTTGGCATGATAATCTAAATTTTGTGATTGCAGTAAAGGAAATATTAAACCCAGATTTTCTCCGGAATTTTCTTGATTTTGAGGATCAACTTTATTTAAAAAATTTTCCCAAGACTGTAGGCGAGATAGCTGAATATAATTAAAGGTTTTTCCTGCACCTTTAGCACCAATTGAGATAACATTAGGTAGTTTATCTTGAAAATTACGAGCGAGATTTTTCAATGGCTCGGTAATGAGCAAATCTTCCCCTTGTCCCTTTTCTGCATAAATATATTTATTGCAAGTATCCCTGAGTTTTTTCACATCATCTAAGGAGTTATCTGAAGGTGTGGCTGATGCAATGCTATTATTAGATAATTTATCTTCTGCCCATTGTCTTGCCAGTTCCATCAAGGAAGTTGAACTTAATTTGTTTTGAGCTTCTTCCCAATTCTTAACATATAGTAACTCTTGGGCGAAATCAGTTTCTTTAATATCCAGTCTAGCAATATATAAAATCTCATTTTTGGGTTGAACATAAGCCGACTGTAATTGCTCTAAAATATTCTCAAATGCTGATAAATTTCTAACTTCTGGAGTTAAAAAACTAATAATTATCGAAGGATCATAATAATTATCATCCTTTACTTTTGAGTCACTGGGAGCTAGTAAGCCAATTTTTTCTAAAACCATCCTGACACCTCGCCAAGATTGCTCATTAACTGTTGTTACTACAAATCTTTGGATTCTAGAGTCAAATAAAATTGGGCTAGAAATTTCACTTAATCCTGCTCTTAAATCAATAAATATATAATCTACTGCTAATTTTTGCCCTAATTGATGAATTGCATCCCCTACCTCCCAAGCACCCGACGGATTTCTGGCTAAATTTTCTGGCAGTATAGGAGTATCTAAGAGTTCTTCTTCTTCAATAAAAGCGGGTAAAAAATATAAAGTTGATTTATTTTGCTGTTTGGCAGTTTTCTTAATTTCTTGAGTTACCCAAGAGAGTGCCACCTCTAGAGATGGCTTGGGATATTGATAAACTTCTAAAAAATTGCTCAAAGATACGGTTGCCTCTTGACTTTCATACCTTTGCCAATAGGTTAACCCCGGAGCCTCTAAATCTGAGTCAATAACTAAAATTTTAATTGGTTTATTTATCTCTTTTGCTCTTGCTAAGAGAGCAAGAATATAAGCGGCTAAATGTAGGGTTCTTCCCACACCACCTTTAAAAGAATAAAAAGCAATAATTTCTGGCTTATCTCGATAAGCATTGGCTAAAAAATTATCCGATTGCTCTGCATCTGTATTTGCTTTTAAATAAGCGACTTCCTGCCAAAAAGGTCGAATCGATGGAGAAAAATAAGAACTATTATCTATTAAAATAAATTCTACAGGAATAGAAGCATTATCAATATCTAGCTGAATAATTTGTTCTGATTCTTGATACCAATCTCCGAACCATTCTTTTAATATTGAGTTAGCTTTTGGTTGATCATCTTGATTTTGAATACCAATCTCTAAAGCACTACTAAAACAACTAATTTTAACAATACCATCAGGTAAGTCATTTCCGTTAGCGGTTTCGCGAGCAATTTTTCTTTTAATATCAAACCAAGTTAGTAATGTCCGTCTTCTCATAGTCCCTGCAACTCCTGTTCAATCCAACGTAATATATCTAACAATTTTTTTTCTAATTCACCATCCTTGATATTTTCACAGCATCCCCCATATCGCCACATTTGATTAATTTCACCGGAAGAAAGCTCTCTCTCTTGATTATTTTTTAAAGGTTTCATACTTAATTGTGAGGGAAGTTTTAGTTTTTCTCCCGCAGCTAGTTTGTCTAGTAACTTATTTATATCATGCCGCACTTCAAGTAATTCTCGACAAGAATCGGTGCAATCTTTACTTTGTCTTTTCAGTAAAACCGCTTTGAGACCACATTCAACCGAGTAAAATAGCAATAAACGATGAGCGTTAGTTCTGGTTTCGACCTTTGCCGCTCGTTGATTTTCTCTCCATGCTTTTTGTAGTTCTCTGTCTGTAAAAGGAATCACCCAGTCAACCCTTTGCACGATAGGGTTAGATCCTAGCACAAAAAAACCCGCTGGCGCGGGCTTTTTCCACAAAACCAAAGTTTTAATTAACCTAACAACGCTTTTGCCTTCGCTACCACGTTATCCACGGTAAAACCGAACTTCTCTGACATTCCTAGATAAAATATCGTAATTTTGTTAAAATAATCTCAAAGAAAAGCCTCTAAAATCAAAGGTAATGTCCAAAATCGCTAAAAAACTTAGTAATTCTCCTTTTCGTTATCCTGGCGGTAAATTTTATGCCCGTAAGCTAATCTTAGCTTGTCTTCCTAGTCACCATAAGTATTGTGAACCCTTTGCGGGGGGAGCATCTATATTCTTTGCTAAGGAAAGTGTAGCAGAGAATATTCTCAATGACAAAGATGAGGAATTAATGAACTGTTATCGACATATCAAAGATCATCTTGATAGTCTAATTGAATTATTAAAAGATCTAAACGCTACCAAAGAATTACACAATTATTATAAAAATGAATTTCAACCAGCCAATGACCTAGAAAGAGCCATGCGTTGGTATTATCTAAATAGAACTTCCTACTCAGGAATTATGAAACTTGAAAATTGTTATTGGGGCTATGGTGATAAGTATTCTATGCGTCCTGAAAACTGGCCTTCTCACCTAAAAACCACTTCGGAAAAACTGCAAAATGTCAATTTATCTTGTTTAGATTTTGAAGATTTAATCAATCAATTACCCGATGATTACTTTTTATTTGTCGATCCTCCTTACTTTCAAGCAGATCAAAATAAATTCTATTCCTGCTTCTTCAGTCTAGAAGATCATGAAAGGTTATGTAAGACGTTGAAAAAACATCAACATCGATTTAAATTTCTTTTGACTTATGATAATTGCTCCGAAATTAGAGAAATGTATGATTGGTGTATTTCTTTACAAGATAATGAATGGAATTACACTATTAATCGAACTGATGATCAAAAAAATGGTTTAAAATTAGAACATGGTTATCAGAGTGAAAGACGCAAGGGCAAGGAGGTATTTATTGCTAATTATGATCTTCAGAAACCTGCAAGATTTACACCTCTACAATTAAGTTTATTCGATGTATCTTGATTCCTAATTTTAATCAAGTAAATCCTCTATTTTTTCTATCGGTAGCCATGGTTGTAGAGGTTCAGCCGTATTAACATCAAAGAAAATTTTGGGATAATTAGGGATGAAATTACAGTTGTTATCGTGGCATTTCTGGCGAGAACAATTGATATTATTGGTTTGATTTGCTGTTAAATCTTTACTTCTGGCAACGTACATTTTTAAAAGGGCTTCTTCTTGATTATTAATATTAATTTTGCTTAAAAATATTTGCTCTTTTGGTGTGGGCTTCCAAACAAATAGTCCCGTTTCTAAATTGGTCTGAAAAAAAGCATTGGCAAGAGATGTAATCACTAAATCAAAATCTGTTTCAATATATTGATCTTTGTGAATATTTAGGCTTGTTGAAGGTATTCCTATCAATTTATACCTTTGTTCTGCTGCTTTGTCTCCTAAGGTTCTTGATCTCATACATTTGACTTCAATAAAAGGTCTGATACCTCCCTGAAGACGGAAACTACCTTTTTTGGCTAACTTACATTCAGCAGAGTATTTTTTGGCGTTTTTTTGATTGATAATAGCTACATCTATATCGTGAGAACCAGCTTGAGGATTTAAGCGAGGATTAGTAACTAAATAATTATTTGCGAGTATTTTTGACAGTTCATCTTGTACAGTGAACTCAAAAAACTTGCCACGAATCATAGGAATAACTTTTGGATCATTGAGAACTTCTGTAATATATTTGATATTCAAACTATAACTCTTACAAAAACTTTCTATTTTTTCAAACCATTCCCATTCAAGCTCGTTATCATGCAAAAACTGCTCAAGCAATTTAATCAAATCTTCTGACATCATCAGTATTTACATCGGAATTTATAGACATAGTGTTAAAAAGCTCCGAAAGACTTATGTTTAATGCTCTACATAAAGAAATCAAGCATAGTAAAGAAGGATTCCTTTTACCACGTTCAAGAAGACTGATGTAAGTTCTATCCAAATTGGCCGCTTCGGCCAACCTTTCTTGGGATAAACCCTTTTGAATGCGAGCATTATGTAAACATCTGCCAAATTGAGCTAAATTGTCCTTTGCCATGCTTCGATTAAACTGCCTGACGTGACCCCTAGTCCACTGACTGACAGTCACAATAGAAAAACAAAAAAATGAGCCAGATTTTTCTGACTCATTACAGCTAAGATTTCAGGTAATTAACCTAACAACGCTTTTGCCTTCGCTACCACGTTATCCAGGGTAAAACCAAACTTCTCTAGAATCACACCTCCTGGAGCAGAAGCGCCGAAGGTATCAACCCCCAACACATCCCCCTCATCGGTGATGTAGCGATGCCAACCCATAGTTGAACCCGCTTCCACCGCGAGACGTTTTTTCACTGCTTTCGGCAATACCGATTCTTTGTATTCTGCCGATTGTTCCTCGAATAGCTCCCAACAGGGCATAGAAACGACGCGAGCTTTAATTCCTGCTTCTTTCAACACCGCAGCCGCTTTATCGCAGAGATACAACTCGCCCCCCGTACCGATGAGAATGACATCGGGAGTACCTTCACAATCGGTGATAATATAAGCACCTTTAGCCACACCCGCAAGGGAAGTTCCCGCTAAATTGGGCAGATTTTGACGGGATAATGCTAGTAACGTCGGGCGCTTAGTTTCGCTCACCGCTACTTTATAAGCACCGGAAGTTTCCGTACCATCTCCCGGACGCATGACTAACAGGTTAGGAATAGCGCGCAGAGAAGCAACGTGTTCCACGGGTTGGTGAGTCGGTCCATCTTCCCCTAAGGCAATGGAATCGTGAGTCATTACCCAGATGACGCGGGTTTCTGACAATGCCGATAAACGGATAGAATTCCGCATATAGTCGGTGAAAATCAGGAAAGTCGCCCCGTAGGGAATCAATCCCGTGTTATGGAGAGCAATCCCGTTACAAATCGCCCCCATCGCGTGTTCCCGCACACCAAAATGGACGTTACGCTCCTGATAACTGCCTTTTTGGAAATTACCAAAATGCTCTAATTCGGTGTAGTTAGAGTGGGTTAAATCCGCTGAACCGCCGATTAAACCGGGTAAAACCCCCGCAAGGGCATTTAAGCAGATTTCCGAGTGTTTACGACTAGCAAGCGCCTTATCTTCGGGTTTATAAACCGGTAAAGCTTGCTCCCAACCTTCCGGCAGTTGACCGGTGGTTAACTGTTCAAATAAAGCCGCTTCTGCGGGATATTTGGCCTGATATTCGTTAAATAACTTATTCCAGTCCGTTTCTGCCGTCGCTCCCTTGTCCACTGCTTGCCGGAAACGATTTAACACCTCATCGGGAACCACAAACGGCTCGTATTCCCAACCTAAGGCTTTCCGGGTTAACTCGATTTCTGTTGCTCCCAAAGCTGCCCCGTGAACATCGGCGGTATTAGACTTATTGGGGGAACCATAACCGATGGTGGTGGTGATTTTAATCATCGAGGGTTTATCGGTGACAGCTTTGGCAGCCGCGATCGCATTAGCAATGGCATCTAAATCGGTGTTACCATTCTCGACGTGCTGAACGTGCCAACCGTAGGCTTCAAAACGCTTGCTCACGTCTTCGGTAAAAGCGATATCGGTGGAACCATCGATCGAGATATGGTTATCATCATAGAGAGCGATTAACTTGCCTAAACCCCAGTGACCGGCTAAAGAACAAGCTTCCCCGGAAATTCCCTCCATATTGCAACCATCACCCAAAATGACATAGGTGTAATGGTCGATAATTTTGGCATCCGGTTTATTGAAACGGGCTGCTAAATGGGCTTCTGCTAAGGCCAAACCCACACCATTGGCAATCCCTTGACCCAGGGGACCGGTGGTCACTTCTACCCCTTCCGTGACGAAATTTTCGGGGTGGCCGGGGGTTTTCGATTTCCACTGCCGGAATTGTTTAATTTCCTCTAGGGGAACGCTATCGTATCCCGTCAGGTACATCAAAGCGTACTGCAGCATACAACCGTGACCGGCGGAGAGAACAAAACGATCGCGATTGACCCATTGGGGGTTTTTCGGGTTAAAACGCAGGAATTGATCCCAGAGGACAAAGGCCATGGGAGCGGCTCCCATGGGCAGTCCGGGGTGTCCCGATTTAGCTTTTTCTACGGCATCCACCGCTAAAAAACGTACCGCATTAATACAAAGTTCTTCGAGGGATTGGGAGACTACAACCATAATGTTTTTTAGAATGAACTACAAAAATAAGACCAGGTTAAAGAGGGAGCCACTCACAGATTACTCTTTCAGGGGCATCGACTCAAGCATATTTTCTAAAAGCTAGGGTGACGTTATGGCCACCAAATCCAAAGGAGTTGGAGAGGGCAGCGTTAACTATCTGCTGACGACTTTCGTAGGGGACATAATCAAGATCGCAATCGGGGTCAGGATTGTCCAGGTTGAGAGTCGGGGGAATCCGATCATTAGCGATCGCCATGACCGTGGCCACGGCTTCAATGCCGCCAGAACCGCCTAAAAGGTGGCCTGTCATCGATTTGGTGGAACTGACGGGGATTTGGTAGGCCGATTCTCCTAAAGCTTTTTTAATCGCCTTGGTTTCCGTGGGATCATTGGCCCCTGTACTGGTGCCGTGGGCGTTGATATAGCTAATTTCCGCCGGAGTCAAACCGGCATCTTTGATCGCTAATTCGATCGCTCTGGTGGCCCCACGACCGTCGGGAACCGGTGCCGTCATGTGATAGGCATCGCAAGTCAGACCATAACCGATCATTTCGGCGTAAATACGCGCCCCACGGGCTAAGGCCGTTTCTAATTCCTCTATAATCAGGATTCCTGCCCCTTCCCCCATGACAAAACCATCCCGATCCTTGTCAAAGGGACGACTGGCCCGGGTGGGGTCATCGTTGCGGGTGGACAGGGCCTTAGCGGAGGCAAAACCAGCCAATCCTAGGGGGGTAACGGCGGCTTCCGTCCCACCGCAGATCATCGCTTTGGCCGAACCCCTTTGTACTAGACGAAAAGCATCCCCGATGGCATTGGAACCAGCAGCACAAGCGGTCACGGTACAGTTACTCGGTCCCTTGGCTCCCGTATGGATAGCGGTTAAACCGGCGGCCATATTGGCAATCATCATCGGGATCATGAAAGGACTACACCGGCCCGGACCTTTTGTCAAGTAAATTTCCTGTTGATCCTCCAGCACTTTTATCCCACCTACGCCCGTACCGATTAGTACACCTATATCATCGGCATTGAGAGCGTCGATAACTAATCGCGAATCTTGCAGCGCTTGCAAACTAGCGGCGACGGCAAATTGAGCGAAACGGTCCATGCGCTTTGCCTCTTTGCGATCCACATATTCGTGGGGGTCAAAACCCCGCACTTCCCCAGCAATGCGACAAGCGTGACGGGAGGCATCAAAGTGGGTAATTAAACCAATGCCACTTTTGCCGTTGATTAAGCCTGTCCAATAGTCTGCTAGATTATTGCCGAGGGGAGTGATCGCACCCATCCCCGTGATGACAACCCTTTTTAATGGCAATTCTGTCATGTTTGTTCAAAAATAAGGGCAGATTTTGCCCCAGATATTTAATCCTAAATTGTCAATTCTCCCGCAATAATTAGGCGGTTGCTCTCCGGCCAATATAATCGGCAGCTTTGCCCACAGTGTCAATTTGTTCGGCATCTTCGTCGGGAATTTCAATATCAAATTCTTCCTCTAAAGCCATCACTAACTCGACCACATCAAGGGAATCCGCTTTCAGATCATCAGCAAAGCTTGCTTGGGGGGTAACTGTACCCGGATCCTCTACTTCTAATTGTTCCACAACAACTTTTTTAACTCGATCGAAAATGTCTGCTTTACTCATGGATGTCAATTTTTATCCGCTGGTTTACCAGACTCTAGCCCCTAGGGTCTGGGGAAATGGGGCGGTGTTACCATTTCCAGCAATAAATTTCGGTTAGCTTTTTCACTGACCATTTTTCATCTTACTGGAAGTTGTTCCCCTCTTGATGAAGTTTTTTTGCGATCATCGGGGAAGTGGGGTGTAGGGTGTGGGGTGTAGGGTGTGGGGTGTAGGGTGTGGGGTGTAGGGTGTGGGGAGAATAAATAAAAATAATCTCCTGTCTCCTGACTACTGACTACTGACTCCTGACAACCGAATAAAAAGCAAAAATATAACGGATAACTCTGAAATTAAGATAATAATCATGGCTGACCATTACCCTAATTCTAGAATTTCCGTTTTTTTAGGTTTTCTTGACTACTATTCGGCGGTAGCCAATCCAGTTTCGGTGCTGCCGGTGCTGCGACGACGGGTGAGAGTATTAAAGAGCATAATTCCGATCGCTTTGATTAGATTACCTTCCAACTCTTGGAACATTTTCATGTTCATGCCAAAAGCGGCGTTAGCTTCGGTGACAATGCGATCGGCCATGGCTTGATCTACTGGTAACTCGTCGAGGGTTTGACGATAGTGGTTTTTATAGGCTTTTTCGTCGGTAATATCTTTGAAATCATAGAAAGCTGTGCCACCAGTTTCCAGATTCATCGCTTTTTCGGCGATTTTTTTCAAGATTTGCCCCCCGGACAGATCGCCGAGATAACGGGTATAGGAATGAGCGACTAATAATTCGGGTTCTGTTGTGGCGATTTCCCGAATCCGGTCAACGTAGGCCTGACCTGCGGGAGATAAAGCGATCTCGTTGCGCCAATTTGGACCATAATAAAAATATAAATCCTGTTCTAGCGCATTTTTGCGATTGAGTTCAGGAAAACAGATTTTAGAAACGACGGGATGACTACGAAGTTTTTCCATCTCCTCTTCCATGGCCGAATAGACGAAGTAGAGGTTAGCCACCAGTTTGCGATAGGAAGTTTTTTCCACCACACCTTTGAGAAAACACTTGACAAAACCGACGTTTTCTGCCATGGTGTGAGATTTTTTCGTGCCTTCTCGCAGTTGAGTTGATAAATTAACGCTCATATTATGATCACCTGTTGGGATGAGTAGAATGGATCGGGTTCGTTACAGATGCTTACTAAAACCGCCTATTTTGGTAGATTAAACTGAATCGATCGCTAATTTTATTAAGAATTTTTACAGTGCCGCCGGGGGAGCTTAGGGGGAAAAGTTAGCTCTAGCAGGACTTAACCGTCGGTTGAAACTGGTATTGAGCCAGATGGCGAAATTGTAAAGATTAGTGAAAAACTGCTGCCTAGGTCATCTTGGGGAGAGAGAGGCTAGGACATAGCACTAATATCGATTATCGAGCAACATTCTTCACACTTCTTATTAATTCTTAACATTCAGGAGACTTAGATCAGCAAAATTTCACAAATTAAAACCGAATTTAGCAATCATGCTTATAATCAGTACAGGATTCTTTATGTTGTGCTAAACTCAAGCCCTTGAGAGACAAAGCCCTAGTTGCGATGTCAGCGAGAACACATTTAGCAACCCCCTACCCAAACCCTTAGTCATAACACTCTGGTAATGCCCCGAATACTTGTAATCGATGATGATCCTGCGATCGCGGAATTAGTCTCCATCAACTTGGAGATGGCGGGTTATGACGTTAACCCCGCAGAGGACGGGATTAAAGGCCAGGCCTTGGCCGTCCAGTTACAACCCGATTTAATCATGCTGGATTTAATGTTGCCCAAAGTCGATGGTTTTACTGTCTGTCAGCGTTTGCGACGAGATGAACGCACGTCAGACATCCCGATTTTGATGCTGACAGCCTTAGGACAAACCCAAGATAAAGTGGAAGGTTTTAACGCCGGTGCCGATGATTACCTGACCAAACCTTTCGAGGTGGAGGAAATGTTAGCTAGGGTACGCGCTCTCCTGAGACGCACCGATCGCATTCCCCAAGCCGCTAAACACTCAGAAATACTCAGTTTTGGGCCTTTAACCCTGGTTCCCGAACGTTTTGAGGCGGTCTGGTTTGAAGGTGTGGTCAAGTTAACCCATCTAGAATTCGAGTTACTCCACTGTCTTCTCCAGCGTCACGGTCAGACCGTTTCCCCCAGTGATATTCTCAAGGAAGTCTGGGGATACGATCCCGATGATGATATCGAGACTATTCGCGTTCACATTCGCCATCTGAGAACGAAACTAGAACCCGATCCCCGCCACCCTCGCTATATTAAAACCGTTTACGGTGCGGGTTATTGTCTGGAGTTACCCACCAATGAACAGGTGGTGCTTGATTCATCGGCGGCAACAGTTTAAACGGGGAGCGATTGTCTAAATAGGCAATAGGGACTATTGTTTCCTCGCTCCTCCTCCTCTTCAGATTGAGAAGGTTTGACCGGCGGTTCGGTTTTGATGGCTATGGCTGAGGCCTCTTTTTGGCCCTGACTATAACCAGGGGAAAACACCCCTAGCAAGTCAGGACAATGGCGGGAGTAATTACTGGTTGAATTTAGTATCAGCAGAAGTCTCTCGCTTTTAGCCATGGGACGGCGCTTTTAAACGGGAGAATTACTTCGCCTTAGGGTTCCCCTCATGAATGCTGACTTTGTATATGGGGTTTGCTGAAAAAGTCGCTCAAAGAATTATGCTATTGAGTGCCAATAAGTAGGGAGACGCAATTATTTGTAGGATAGGTTAGCGGTAGCGTAACCCATGCAGGCCGAGTGCCGATTACAATAACGATAGACTCCTATTATCTCTTTTAGCCAATTGTGGGGAGAAGGCGAGGGGAAAACTCGCCTATTTTCAGGGTTTATTGACCTTCCCGACCGATTTGACGCTCGATAGTTTCGATAGCGGCATTTAATCCCGCTAGACGGGTTTCGAGGTCGTCGCGCATCCATTTGAGGAATGTTAATTTACGCTCTTGACATTCTTGGCGGGAAGTGCTGCCACAAGTGTTGAAGAAAAAGGGAAACATAGATCTAAGGGGTCTGCTATAACTCTACGTCTCCTATCTTGACGAAAATTTTCAAAAAAGTCTAACCGTTAAGTCGCCATAATAACCAGAGACCTAAACCAAAACCGAAAAAGTTAGGCAGCCAGGCAGCTAGGAAGGGGGAGAGGGTGGCGGTTAGTCCCAAGCTGCCGACAAGGAAGTTTAAAAGATAATAGAGGAAAACAATGGCGACACTGAGACCGAAACTGGTTCCCCGACTGATTCTTTGCGGTAGAGAACCCAAGGCACAGCCGATGGTAGCAAAGACGATACAGACAAAGGGAAAGGCGATTTTTTGCTGGATTCGCACTTGAAAAAACCTGACTCTTTTCTCATCGCCACTGAGTTTGAGCAGTTGCACATATTCGATCGCCTGTGGTATGTTCATCTCGTAGGGATCGCGGCTTTGACGAGCAAAATCGAAAGCAGAACGAGATAAAGCGATTTTTTCGGTTTTAAAGGGGATAACTTGGCTATAGGAGGCATTAGGGGGGGTTAATTCATAGATAATGCCGTTAAAAAAGTCCCAGACGTTATCGACGGCATTCCAACGGGCCGAATCGGCGATAATAATTTGATTTAATTCTTGTTTTAGCCAACGGATAACGGTGACAGTTTTCATTTTTTCGCCGTCAAATTGTTCGGCATAAAATAAACTTCTTAAATTGCGATTAATCGTACCATTTTCTAGAGTTTTTATTTCATAATCGGGATAATAAAAGTCTTTGTTTTTCCAGAAACTTGCCTCTTTATTAATTTTCTGTACTAAAATTTCTGTGGCTCGATAATTAGCATTGGGAACCACATATTCGTTTAATAAAAATGTCACCACTGTAACTATTAAACTCAGGCAGAAAGTGGGTATAAAAAGACGGTAAAGAGTGACTCCACAGCTTTGCAGGGCAACGGTTTCGCTATCACTACTTAAACGTCCGTAGGTGATTAAAGTGGCCAGTAAAAGAGAAACTGGCAGGGAATAAGTAACAAATTCTGGCACTTTTAACAGGAGAATTTCTAGGGCCGAGACAAGGGGTAGATTAGCATCAACTACCTGATTAGCTAAATCGGAAAGATTACCGATCGCTACTCCCAAAGAGGCAAATAAACCAACACTAAATAAAAATGGGGGTAGTAGTTGGCTGATCAGATAGCGATCAATGAGGGCAATACCTCCATTTACCCAGTAAGAAATCTTTTTCTTAATCATTGATTTTGGTTAACTCACTCCTCTTTCATCCCATTTCCTAACCCGCAGCCGTCTTGCCTATCCCTTCGGTTAGCCTATCATATTTTGTCTTTGACGAAAAACACCGCCGGAGGTTGTATGATTGCGGGGAGAGTGGACAGAAGTAAGGATTTGGGTAAGTGTAGATAATTTTTCTGTTCCTATTCCCCGATCATCCCTAGGTGAATTATGCTGCTAAACTGGCAAACTTTTACTATTCATAAACGAGTACCTTTAACGATTAGTCGCGGCACTACCAGCGAAAATACTAATATCTGGCTGCAAATTAGCGAGGAAAATATCGAAGGGTGGGGGGAGGCATCCCCTTTTAATATTACCAGCGAGGAGAAAAAACCCGATAAAATCCTGCAAGAATTAAACTCGATCGCTCCTATTTTACAATCTTTTCACCCCTGTCAACGCCAAGAAATTGAAAAAATTTTATGGCAAAATCAGATATCTTCGGCTACTCGTGCCGCTATTGATACGGCACTGCACGACTGGTTAGGCAAAAAAGCTAATTTACCTCTCTGGCAAATTTTTGGACTCGATCGCTCTTTAATTCCGCCGGTTTCTGTTACTATCGGTTTAAATTCTCCAGAAAATGTGGGGAAGAGGGTGTTAGATTGGCTAGAAATCGGCGATTTTAGCTTATTAAAGGTCAAATTAGGCTCACCGGACGGGATAGAAGCCGATCGAGCTATAATTCTGGCTATTAAAGAAATTGTCCCCCATTTGCCCCTAACTGTCGATGCTAATGGTGGTTGGAGATTTAGCGATGCGGTGAAAATGTGCCAATGGTTAAAGGAAAAAGGCGTTATTTATGTGGAACAACCCCTATCCGTGGGACAAGAACGAGATTTAATTGATTTATACCAAAAATCGCCCCTACCTATCTTCGTCGATGAAAGCTGTTTTTCTAGTCAAGATATCCCGAAACTGGCTGATCGAGTCCACGGCATTAATATTAAACTAATGAAAGCCGGTGGATTAGCCGAAGTGCAAAGAATGATTCATATTGCCCAAGCTTGCCGACTGCAAATTATGTTCGGATGTTACTCTGATAGCAGTTTAGCCAATACTGCCCTAGCACATCTTGGCCCGCTTGTCAACTATCTTGACCTAGATAGTCATTTAAATTTACGCGATGATCCCTTTACGGGTTTAAGCTTGGAAAAGGGACGTTTACAACCAAATAATTTGCCCGGTTTGGGTGTTAGTTTACGGACAGAAGATGACTAATTATTTGACTCCTGACAAGAAAGTAGCGATTCTTCTCCACGAAGGAATCAAAGGAACTCGCGGCAAAACTGGGTTAAGTTATCTGCGTTACGGGAAAGCGCAGGTAGTGGCGATTATTGACGCAGAAAGCACCGGCAGTACCTTAAAAGAAGTGGCCGGAATCGATCGCCCCTTGCCGATTGTTGCTAATGTTAGGGAAGCTCTAACCTATCATCCCGATACCCTGTTAATTGGCATCGCACCCTCAGGAGGCATTTTACCACCCCATTGGCTAGAAGAAATCAAAGAGGCGGTAAATACAGGGTTATCCCTCGTTAATGGACTCCATACACCCCTAAAACCCCTTTTTTCTCAGCTTAAACCGGATCAATGGATTTGGGATATCCGTCTGGAACCCCAAGACTTAAAAATTGGGCAAGCGCGGGCGAAAAATTTAACCTGTCAGCGTATTCTAACGGTAGGGACGGATATGAGTGTGGGCAAAATGTCCACTAGCATCGAATTACACCGATTTGCCCAAGAAAAAGGGCTAAAATCGCAATTTTTAGCCACTGGACAGGGGGGAATTATGATCGCGGGGAAGGGTGTACCCTTGGATGCGGTGCGCGTCGATTATGCTGCTGGTGCGATCGAGGCTTTGGTGTTAGAATCGGCGGAAAATAACGATATTTTGTTTATTGAGGGTCAAGGTTCCCTTTTACACCCCGGATCAACCGCTACCTTGCCTTTAATGCGTGGCAGTCAACCGACGGGGTTAATTCTCGTCCATCGTGCCGGACAAATTCATATCAATGATTTACCCGATATTCTCATCCCTCCCCTAACAGAAGTGATTAAACTCTACGAAATGACTGCCAGCGCCGGGGGAAGTTTCGGGGAGGTGAAGGTAAAAGGGATTAGTTTAAATACTTTTCATCTTAGTCCGGAGGCGGCAGTTAAAGCTATAGAAACTGTGCAGGAGGAAACGGGGTTATTTTGTACCGATGTTGTCCGTTTTGGCGCTCAAGGGTTATTATCAGTGATCAGTGATCAGTGATCAGTGAGCAGTGATTAATTCAATCATAGTCAATGATAGGTGATGCGTTACGACTAAATCTGGATGTTGTTAAATTTTCTCTTGACAAAGGCGACTTGACATGATACTATATTCATAATGGAAAATCCGTGCGCCTACAGACCCTCTTTTCCAAAGCATTCAAACTCTATCTTAATTCTACTTGCCAGAGTTGGGACAACATAGTTTTATATTCTCCATAATCGTTTGAGTATGGGGATGATTTTCCCCTAATCCTTCTCTGAAAATATTAATCGCTTCTAGATGGAGAGGTTCCGCTTCTGTGTAGCTGTCTTGGGAATGGTACAATAGTCCTAAATTATTGAGAGATACCAATTTTCATAACTAAGATTGGGAATATTTTGAAAATGCTTAATGTTAGCTGTAATCAGAGTATAATCGCAATAAATAGCAGTCGCAGCAATAAACAAATCAATCGGGGTAATTAGTTGTCCTTTTATTCTAAGATTAACGTATATTTGAGTAGCTATATCACTAATTTCACGATCATAACCAATTACTTCACTGACTTCTACAAGACGTTCAAATTGTTGTTGTTGATTTCGTGCATCTTTATACAATAAACCACTTTTAATCTCGTAATAGGTAAAGATTGAAAACGATATATAAGTATAGTGTTGTCGATAGATGCGGAATTGTTCAATTACTGCGGGATTGCCTCGTAAAAAATAAGAGAGGATATTGGTATCAAGTAATGCTTGTTTCATAAGTCATTTATCTGTTTTAAATCAAGTTGACGATTAGCTTCTGCTTCTTCGACAATCTCTTGCATAGTATTTTCTATATCTGCTGCCATACCAGCAAATTCCATAAAGTCAATGTCTGGATGTTTTGTTTTTATAGATTGGACAAAATGCAGGATTTCCGGCAGCAGAGAAATGGGAGTTGTTTCAATTTCTTTAATAAGTTGTTCTTTGAGTGTCATAGCTTTATCAGTTATCAGTTATCACTTATCAGTTATCAGTGAGCAGTTATCAGTGGTTAATTCAATCATAGTCAATGATAGGTGATGGGTTACGACTAAATCTGGATGTTGTTAAATTTTCTCTTGACAAAGGCGACTTGACAGGATACTATATTCATAATGGAAAATCCGTGCGCCTACAGACCCTGTTTTCCAACGCTCTTAACTATGATTGGTTCATTCAAGGCTCTCTTGGATTTGGTGGGTAAAATGTATTCTAAGATACAGTCCTGCTGGCGAGGGAATGGAAGGAACCACAAAGGCACAAAGGACACAAAGATGGATTCTATGCAAGTTAAGCTTATCGCACAGAGTCTGGAAGATTCCTATAATAAGTCTAAGCTGTGATTTGAATGATTGAGTGAATGCTATGATTGTGTTGTATTTGGCAAGTCGTTATCAATGATCAATTATAGTCTATCCCATAATCCCATAAATCACAGTTAAGACTATTTTCAGGGATGAGGGGGTTTTGGTTTCAACATCTCCACCACCTCATCGGGAAACCGTTGTCTTAATTCTGCTTCGGGTAATTGGGATAACATCCTCAGATAATTCCGATAAACGGTTTGGGTATGGGGATGATTTTCCCCTAATCTTTCCCTGAAAATATTAATCGCTTCTAGATAGAGAGGTTCCGCTTCTGTGTACCTGCCTTGGGAACGGTACAATGCTGCTAAATTGTTGAGGGAAGTTGCCACATAGGGATGATTGTCTCCTAAGAGTCGTTTATGCAAATCTAATGCTTCTAGAAGGAGAGGTTCCGCTTCTTTGTACCTGCCTTGGGAATCGTACAATGCTGCTAAATTGTTGAGGGAACTTGCCACATAGGGATGATTGTCTCCTAAGAGTCGTTTTGTCAAATCTAATGCTTCTAGATAGAGAGGTTCCGCTTCTGTGTACCTGCCTTGGGATT